>DATLAK010000090.1 GCA_035527535.1 Armatimonadota bacterium | reverse complement strand
GGGCTACGAAACTCGACCCCGCGGCCTGGCGCCGGGGTCATCTTCGGATTCGTCCGCGGGCGCCGGCGGGCGGCCGCCGCGCCGGGGACGCTGCTTCTGCAGCCGCGCCAGCTCGTGGCGCAGCATGCGCACCTGCTCCGCGGCGCGCGACCACGCCAGGTAGTCCTCCCCAGTCTGCTCGTCGGCCTGCGGGTCGAACGCAGCCTGGAATTCGCCAAAGGTCACGCCGTAGCGAGCCTCGAATTGCGCGTCCTCCGCCCGCGCCTGCTCCAGCTCGGCCAGCAATTCCAACTCGCGCCGCCGCATGTCCGCGTCGGCGATCAGCTCCTCCGAGGGCTTCAGATCACTGTCGTCCTGCTCGCGCCGCTCGCCCGCCTCGCGCACCTGACGCACTACCTCCTCAGCGAAATCCTCGCCGCCGGCCATCTCTGCCTCCCGACCCCTCACTCCTTGTCGAGCCGCACCAGGCTGTACTTGCGCTCGCCGACGCCGATCTCCTCCGCGTAGGCCAACTGCATCGTATGGTCAATATGGGGGTTGACGCCGCGGAACTTGTCCCCGCCCGGCTCGTGGCCGCTCTTCAACTCGGAATCCGCAAAGCCTTGCTGCGCGTTCACCAGGTCGAGCGAGGCCTGGTCAATCGCCACCGGGTCCCACGATGACATGACGCCGATATCGGGCACGATCGGGGCGTCGCTCTTCGTCAAGCAGTCGCAGTCGGGCGTGATGTTGAGCAGGAAGTTCATGAACCCGATGCGGTCCTGCTTCTGCTGCGTCACCGCCAGGCAGAACTCGGCGATGCGCTCCTGCTCCTTGCGCTGCGAATCGCCCCAGCGCACGGCGATCGCCCCGGTCGGGCACACCGCCGAGCATTCCCCGCAGCCCATGCACTGGCGCTTGCCGATCCGCGCCCGCTGCTGGCGGACGATGGTGATGCAGTCCGCCGGGCACCACTTGGCGCACAGCCCGCACGCGGTGCACAGGTCGGCGTCAACTTCGGGGTAAACCTGCGAGTGCAGCGCCTGCTTGCCGCCGCGATTCGCCATGCCCATGGCCACGTTCTTGAGCGCGCCGCCGAATCCCATCTGGCAGTGCCCCTTGAAATGCGACAGCACGATGCAGGCGTCGGCGTGGAAGATGTCGCCCGCCATCCGCACCTGCTGGAAGTGCTTGCCGTTGACCGGCACCTCGACGAAATGACCTCCCCGCAGTCCGTCCGCGATGATCACCGGGCACCCCATCGCCGCATAGGAAAAGCCGTGCTCGCAGCAGAGCGCGAGGTGATCCACCGCGTTGGAGCGTTCGCCGCGATAGAGGGTATTGGTGTCGGTGAGAAACGGCTTGCCCCCCGCCGCTCGCACCTTGTCCACGATCACGCGCACATATATCGGCGGCAGGAACGCGGTGTTGCCAGACTCGCCAAAATGAGTCTTGATCGCCACCAGGTCGCCGCGGTTGATGGCGCGCGCGAACCTGGCCCGGTCGAACAACTGCGCCGTCTTGCGCAGCAGCCCCGGAGTGCGACCCGCCGCGCGCCTGTTGGCGAAATAAACCGTCTTTGGCATTCATGCCCCCGTGAACGTGCTTGTGCCCCGCCGAGCGACGACCAAGCGGACTCGCTGTATTCTACTTGATGCGTTCGCCAGGGTCAAGAATGAACATGCGCCTTGACCCGAGGTTTTCCGAGAGGCCAGGGGAGGCCGCACTCCCGCCGAAATGAAGCCGTAGCCGCGAGCCTGTAACCTTTCATGGTCGAGGGTGCGTCAAAGGTAGTAGAAGATGATCCCGAGCCGATATGGCAACCGCGGAGAGCTCTGGTTGAGCGACGGGAAGCGGGCGACTCGCGCACCCGCAGACGAGGCCGCCCTCATCGCACGCGTCCAGCAGGGCGATACGGCCGCCCTGGACGAGCTCTATCGGCGGCACGGGGACTACGTGTACACACTGTGCCTGAATCTGTGCGGCAATCCGGACGACGCTCAGGACCTGCTCCAAGAGACGTTCGTGCGCGCCTGGCGGGGTTTGCCGAAGTTCGTCGGGCGGTCGAGCTTCAGCACCTGGCTATACCGCATCACCGTCAACGTCACCCGCGAGGCCCGGCGCCGCCGCCGCCCCGAGCCCGTGGCGGCGGCAGTCGAGCCGATAACCGCGCCCGAGCCGGGTGAAGTCGAGCAGGTGCGCGCCGTGCTCGCGCGCTTGAAGCCGGCCCACCGGCTGGTGCTAGTTCTGCGCTACTCCATGTGCCTGTCGCACCAGGAAATCGCCGACTGCCTGCGCTGGTCGCTCAGCCGTGCCAAGGTCACCGTCCACCGCGCCAAGCGCGCCTTCAAGGACGAGTACGTGCGGGCGGCCCAGGAGGATAGGACCCAGCCGTGAAGTGCCGCAAGATCACGCGGATGTTGGGCGAGTACGTGGAGGGCGACCTGCCGGCGCACCGGCGCGCCGAGGTGGCCGCGCACCTCCACACCTGCGGCCGCTGTCGGGCTGAGGCCGCGGCGTGGGAGCAGGCGCAGGCGGCGCTGTGCGCGCTCTCCGCCATCGAGGCGGCGCCGGAGCGCGCGGTGTTGATGCCCGCAGGTGCGCCAACCCGCGCCGGCTGGGGCTTCCGGCGGACATGGGTGGGCGCGGGCCTGGCGGTGGCCGCCGTCGTCTTGGCGGTGTGGCTGTGGACACGTACTGATGCCGGCCCACCGCGGTCCGGACCGTCTCCACAGCGGATCGCGGCGCGAGCACACCCGGCCCCGCTCAAGCCGTCGCCGACCGGAGTCATCCGCGAGGCCGCTCCGCAGCGCGCCCCGGGCCCCAGCCCGGCACGCCGCGTCGCCCACCGCCCGTACGCCCCGCGGCCCTCAGCACGGATGACGCCGTCCGCGCCGCCCGCGCTGGGCGCGCAAGAGGTGCCGCCGGCGCTGCCCGAGGTGGTCGAACCGCCCGCCCCCGCGCCGCCAGCCGACGCAGCGGAACCCGAGTCGCTTGTCGCCGCTGCGCCGTCGCCCGCAATTGGCCTGATCCTGCTCCTCGGCCCGCCGCCAGAGTGGGCGCCCCTGTCCAGCTGCCAGGTTGAGGTGTCGTTCCCGGACCGCGCGAAGTCGGTTGTCGAACAGGTCGTGGAACGCAACCCCGACGGCTCCCCGCGCGCCATCCGCATCGCATGCGATAATGCCGGACCCGAACCGCAGTCGCGCAGTCAAGGAGGTTGACGTGAAAAGACGATTGCAGCTCGCCTGGACGATCGCCGCGCTCGCGACGCTGCTGTGCACCCTGTGTGCAGCCGAGCAGGGCCAGCAGGGCAAGCCATTCAAGCTGAAGCTGACGGACGCACCCATTGGGGACGCGCTCAGGTCAATCGCCAAGGCGATGGACCGCGAGGTAATTCTGGGCGACAAGATCCCCAAGGACTTGCACGTCACGATGGATATCTCCGCTGCCGACCCCGAGGCCGCCTTCGATATGGTCTGCAAGGCCGCCGGTCTGGTGTACCAGCGGTTTGGGCCGCTGAATGCTTATATCATGGGCCCTGCGCCCACCGCCACCGTCGGCGGCTCGCAGGTCCCGATCGTGGGGGCGGTGACGGTCCCGAGTGGCGAGGCCGCCCTCCGCGACGTGGTGCGCCGGCTCGCGGTAGCTGCTGCGCCGTCACCTTACCCAGGCGTGGCGATGCCGGCGTCCTTCAAGGGCGACGAAGCGCTGGTGGACCTGGAGGTCAAGGACGCCTCAATCCGCGAGACGATGGAGAAGATTTCCCGGGCCTCGGGGGTGCCAATCAAGGTCGTGGAAGGGGTGCCTGGCGACCTGAGGATCACCGCCAGAATCTACCGACTGGCGCTGCGCGATCTGCTTTCGAAGATCGTCGGCAAAGCCAACCTCACCTACAGCGTTTCTCGTGCTGGAGGCGAAGGGAACGTGCCGGAGATCTACGTAACGCCGAAGCCGCAATTGGAGGTGACTGGACCTGGCGTTGTCGCGACGGCGGTAAGCGCAGAGCAATTCGCAGGGGGCACGATGTTCACGGGTGGTTCCACACTGGGGACCGTGCGCATGGCATCATCTTCGCCGTTCGAAGGAGATGACAGGCTGGTGGACCTGGACATCAAGGATGCGACGATTGGCGAAGCCATGGATCGGCTCTCTCAGGCGTCGGGGATAGCTATCCGTACCGTCGCGGCGGTGCCGCGCGAGCTAAGGATCACGGCTCGCATCTACCGCGCGCCGCTGGGCCAAGTGCTGACGCTCATCGTTCAGCAGGCCAACTTGCACGAGGTGATCACCCAAACGAAGGACGAAGAGGGAAAGCGGCGCCCCGAAATCTACATCGTACCCAAGCCGCAGCTCGAGGTGTCGGGTAGCGGTAGCGGGCCGTGAGGAGGGCAACCGTAGCCGCACAGCCAGCACACGGCTCCACAAGGACCGTACAACGGGGCACCGCCAGAAGCGAAGCATCGTTACGCCTCACCCCCGCGTGCGGGTGCTGAGCAGGTAGAGGAAGAACGGGGCGCCGAGCAGGGAGGTGATGACCCCCACCGGCAGCTCCCACGGCCCGACCACGCGCGCGACGGTGTCGGCGAGAACGAGGAAGGCGGCGCCGATCAGCCCCGCGGCCGGCAGCAGCACCCGGTGATCCGGCCCCACCAGCTTGCGCGCGATGTGCGGCACCACCAGCCCCACGAAGCCGATGATGCCGCTGAACGACACCGCCGCCGCCGTCAGCAGCGACCCGAACACGATCACCAGCCGCTTGAGGCGCTCGACGTCCACCCCGAGCTGCTGGGCCGATTCCTCCCCCAGCGTCAGCAGGTTGAGGTCGCGCGCAAACGCGCACACCCCCAGCGCCCCCACCGTCGTCGCCCCCAGCACCACCAGCACCGGTCGCCAGCCCTCGACGAAGAGGTTTCCCATGAGCCAGAACACGACCTCCGACAGTTCCTGGCCCGCGCTCGCCATGATCACCGTCACCAGCGCCCACATGAAGCTGCCCACCACCACCCCTGCCAGGATGAAGCTCTCCACCCGGATCTTGCCGCGCACCTGCGCCAACCGATAAACCAGCACCATCGTCGCCAGCGCCGCCAGGAAAGCCGCCGCCGGCACCCCGAATTCCCCCGCCGCCCCCGACAGCCGCAGGACGATGGCCACGCTCGCCCCCAGCGCCGCCCCCGATGAGACGCCGATGAGATAGGGGTCGGCCAGGGGGTTCATGAGCATGCCCTGGAAGGCGCCGCCCGCCACCGACAGCCCCAGTCCCACCAGCGCGCCCAGGGCGATGCGCGGCAGGCGCACGGTCACCAGCAGGTGGCGGATGTTCTCCGGCGCGCGCCCCTGCGCCGCCGCCCACAGGTCGGCGAGGGGAACTGGATACTGCCCCAGGCTCGCCGCCGTCGCCGCCGCCCCCACCAAGATCACGCCCAGCACGGCGCAGGTGGCGAGCAGGCGGCGCACGACGTGGGTCTGCGGCACTGCCGCGCTATCAGATGTCTCCGTGGTCGTCATGCGCGAGACCAGCCGCGGGGGCGATACCGCGCGCCCCCGATGTTCGTTACCTCAGCGACTTGAGCAGCGCCAGCGACGCGCCCTCAATGAGCTCCTGCACCTCCGGGGTGAAGGGCGCGAGGCCGTAGAGACGGGGCGCGACCTCGACCTCGTAGCCGCCTTCCTCGAAGGCCCGCCGCGTCGGTAGATACCCCGCCAGGCGATTGGCATAGCCGATGATGAAGGTGTGGCGGAAGGGGGAGGCGGAGGTGATATTCGTGCCGATCTCGACGAAGGCCTCGCCCGGCAGGCCGAGCAGGGCGATGTCGTCCACGGTGATGGCCTGGACCTCGGCGATAACCGGCTCGGGCGGCGCGCCGGCGACCGCAAGATCAGCCATCTCCTGCACCCAGGGATGCATGATCTCACAGACGCGAATCGCCGCCGGCTCGCCGGACTCGCGGGCGGTTGCGAGGTCGGCGCGGGAACCCTCGAGGATCTGCGTCGCCTCCTCCAGGCTGAGGGCGCGGGTAGGCAGGCTGACTCGCCGGCTAGCCGCCTCGATCTCCACCTGCGAGGAAAGCTGGAGCTGGTCGAGGATGCCCAGGCCGATGCGGGCGACGGTCGCGCCCTGGCGTTCCACGGCGTCGAAGTCGCCGCGCTCCGCGGGGTTGATGTCGCCGCAGGCGCCGTTGGTCATAATCGCGACGGCGCCGCCGGTTGCCGCCTGCGCCGCGCGCGCGGCCGCGCCCGGCCAGTCAGCCGAGTACAGCAAGTTATCCGGCCCCAGCACCACCCCGTGGCAAGCGTGGTTGAGCATCACGCATATCGTCCCCCGCTTGCCCTCGACCCGCAGCACCCCTACCCGGCGGTCCACCGGGCCCTCGGGGTTGGGCTCCATTACGATCGCTCCCTGCGGCGTGCGCCGGCGACGGTTGGCGCCGATGGTGCCGGTGGCGAAGCCGGCGCCGATGGCGGCGTCTTCGGCGCTGCGGGCGGCGCCGACGATGGCCCCCGTCAGCCCCTCGGCCAGGCGCTCGACCGCCGCCGGGTCCACCGGCGCCATGCGCTCCAGACACCTGACGTTGGGCGCCGAGTGCGTATGCGTCGCCGCCAGCATGACGTGAGAGGGGGGAATACCCGCCATGCGCGCAACGCGTTGGCGGACGTTCGTCACCAACTCGTCATCGAAGCCGATGATGTCGGCCGCCGCGAGCACCGCGCGTTTGCCCTCGCTCTCGAGGAACAGCGCGCGCGCCCACAGCGGATCGTGGGTTCCCGTCGCCGGCCGCACCCGGTTGGCGTACCCCGTCAGCCACACGCCCGGCTCGGGCGTGATTTCAACCTGTGCTGCTCCTGCTCGTAACATCTGTTGGTGCACCTCCATGGTTCGAAGTCTGTGGTGTGGGCTTCAGGAAAAGAGGTGGCTCCTCTTCCACCAGGCGTGCCACCTCGGGCGCGAGTTGCCGCGCTTGCACGCGCAGCGAGTCGGCTTTCTGCCGGTCGCCCGCGCGCTCCCACAACTGCGCCAGGCGCCACCAGATGCGCGCCCGCAGCGCCTCCAGCTCGCGCTCGATCGCCGGGGTGTACTCCCCCGCCGCTTGCAGCACCTTCAGCATCGGCGCCCCCTGCGTCTTGCGCCGGCGCAGAATCTCCAGCGCGCGCTCGAGCTCGGTGCGCGCGGTCCGGGCATCGCCGCGCTCCAGCGCCTCCCGCCCCAGGGCGTAGTGGGCATAGGCGTATTCCGCCTCCACCCGCTGCTCGAGCGCCCGGTAGCGCTCGTAGGGGCTGTGCTCGATGGCGATCATGCGCCGGTAGAGGGTGAGCGCGTTCCCGGGGCGACCGCGGCGGGCCTCGAGCTCGGCGAGACCACGGTAGGCGATAAGGTAGTTGGGGTAGAGCTCGATCGCACGCTGGTAGTGCGCGGCGGCTTCGTTCCACGGCCCCACCATATCGTAGAGCTTGGCGAGGACGACGTAGTTGAGGGCATTGGTGGGCTCGCGCGCGATCGCGCGCTCGAGCTCCGCGATGCCCCGCGGGGCGCCCAGCACGCGCCCCAGATCGCGGTGGTACTCGCCGCTCCCGGGGGCCAGGCGCACCGCCGCGCGATAGTAGCTTTCCGCCGTCAGCAGGTTGCCGCGTCCTTCGGCCGCGCGTCCCTGCTGGCGCTGGGCGTTGGCGAGGTAGGCGCGCACCGGCCCTACCGCCGCCAGGGCGGCGACGCCGGCGGCGACCGCCACCGTCATCCAGGCGGCGGCGCTGGTGAGCCTGAGTGACCGGCGCCACACCCTCAGCGGCGCGGGCATCGCCGGGGCCGGGGCGCCGCGTTGCTTGCGTGCGCCGGGCTCGCGCTGGTTGTCCGGCCGCGCGGCGGTGTCCGCAGCCGCGGGGGCGGCGGCGTTGGCCGCGAGGCCGAAGAGCGCGAAGACCGTGAACTGGATGGCGCCGATGTACCAGCCGTAGTCGAGCAAGCTGTGAAGACAGAACACCAGCACGCCGGCGATGCAGGCCGCGCACAGCAGCCGGCTCTCGCGGTCGCGCAGCCGCCGAAAGCCCCGGCCCGCGAGCCAGAAGAAAGCGCCCAGCATCCATCCGAACGCGATGGCACCGGGCGCGCCCATCTCGGCGGCGATCTGCAGGTAGTTCTGGTGCGCCATGCGGGTGAAGCCACCGATGGCATAGCGCGGGTAGGCGAACTCGAAGGCGCCGGGGCCGATACCCAGCCAGGGATGATCGGCGGCGATGAGCTCGGCGCCGCGCCAGGTGAGGTAGCGGAACATGTTGGAGTGCTGCTGCCCCGAGAACGAACCCAGCAGCCGCAGCCGCAGGGGCGTCACCGCCAGCGCCACCAGCGCCATCAGCACCAGCGTCACCACCGCGACCGCGAGCGCCAACCGGGTGCGCCGAAACGCCACTCCCGCCAGCAGCCCGAAGACGAAGATGCCGCCGGCGAAGGCGATCCACCCGCCGCGCGAGCCGGTGAGCAGCAGCCCCATGATGATGAGCAGCGTCGCAAAGCCGGCGATAATGCGCATTGCCGTCGAGCGCGACCACAGGAAAGCAGCCACCCCCAGGGGGACGACGAGGCCGACGAAGCCGGCCAGCTCATTGGGGTTGAAGAAGGTGGCGAATACCCGCCAGCTCGGGTTGGAGCCGAGCACGCGCTGGACGACATACTCCCGCGCCCCCAGCCACGAGACCGCAACCGCGGCCAGGATGAGCGCCCCCAGGTACAGGCGGCGGCGTCCGACCGATGACGGCTGGTTGGCGATCAGCCAGAACAGCATGGCGCCGGTGAGCAGGCGATAGAACTCGAGGGTGCTGCGGTAGTGGTTGACGGAGACGAACGCCGCGGAGGCCAGCGCCGTGACCAGCAGCAGCGCCAGCGGCAGGTCGAGGGGCGTGCGCACCAGCGCCAACTCGCGCCGCGCCGGCAGCGCGGCGGCGAGGTAGGCGATCCACCCCAGCGCCATCAGGCAGAACATGAGGGCGAGGCCGGAGGCCTGGAATCCACCCCATACCAGAGGCGCGGCCAGCAGCGCGACCACGATCACGGCATCGCGCAGCCATACAGACGCGCGTTCCGTTCCGGTGACCCCTGGAATGTCAGATCTCAAGTCTCAGGTCTCGCCCCCGCGGCCTATCGCCGGCGCCCGCCGCGGCCGCGGCTAAGGCGATAGCCAAGGTTGCGCCAAGCGCTGTATAGATTCTCGGTCAGCACCACCGCTTCCCGCAGCCAGATGCCCAGCGGCGGCAGCGCCCGCAGCGGCAGCGGCACGGCGCGGGCATAGTGCTTCCAGTAGAAGCGGCTCATGCTGCGATGGAACTCCCGCACCATGCGCAGCGGGCGCAGGTCGGTGCTGCGACCGATAACGTGCGTCACCACTGCCTGCGGCAGGTAGTAGATCTTCCACCCCGCGCCCCGCGCCCGGTAGCACCAGTCCAGGTCCTCGCAGTACATGAAGTATCGTTCGTCCAGCCTCCCCACCTGCGCCAGCGCCCCCGCGCCCATGCACATCGCCGCCCCCGATACCCAGTCCACCTCCCGCACCGTGTCGTGCGCCCAATCCGACATCAGGTACTCGCGGTTCCAGTGGTTGTCGGGGATCAGCCGCCCCAGCGGCACCTTGCGAAACAGCCCCGTCGCCAGCCGTGGAAAGCGGCGGCACGAGTACTGCAGAGTGCCATCCGGGTTGTGCACTCGCAGCCCCACCGCCCCCGCCTCGGGGTGGGCGTCCATGAACCGCACCACCGCGGCAAACGCGCCCCCGTGCACCACCGTGTCGGAATTGAGCAGCAGCCGGTGACGCCCGCGCGCGCGTCGCAGCGCTTCGTTGTTGCCCGCCGCGAAGCCGCGGTTAACGCGATTGGTGATCAGGCGCACCTGCGGGAACTCGCGGCGCACCATCGCCGGCGAGCCGTCGCGGGAGGCGTTGTCCACGACGATGACCTCGAACGCGGCCTCGCCCGCGCGCGCGAACACCGACTCCAGCGCGCGGCGCAGATCGGCGCGGGTGTTCCAGTTGACGATGCAGACGGTGAGATCGAGGGCAGCCGCGGGGGTCACTTCTGCTTCGGCTTCCACCCCGACGCCGGCGGCTCCGCCTCCTCCACCAGCATGATCGGTATGCCGTCGCGGATGGGATAGCGCCGGCCGCACGCCGTGCACACCAGCCGCTCGGGTTCCTGCTCCACCGAGGCCTTGCACTCGGGGCAAGCCAGTATCTCCAACAACTCCGCATCCATGGTCGCGCCGCCTCCCGTCCGGGCGGCCTGGCCGCCGCCGCCGCACCTTGCCTTCGCTTCGCCCCGGGCTCACTCCTGCCGAGCCGCCGCGGGACCGTCACCCCCCGCGCACATCCGCGCCCAGCGCGCGCATCACCGTCACGAACCCGGGAAAGGAGGTCGCGATGCCCGCGGCCCCACTGATGACGGTCTCCCCCGGCGCCGCCAGCGCCGCCACGCACAAGGCCATCGCCACCCGGTGGTCGCCGCGGCCGTTGACCTCGGCGGCGCGCAGGCATTCCACGCCGCGAATGGTCAGGCCGTCGGCGTGCTCCTCGATATCGGCGCCCAGCTTGCCCAGCTCGGTCGCCATCGCCTCCAGGCGGTCCGACTCCTTGACCCGCAGCTCCTGGGCGCCGCTGATGCGCGTGGTTCCCCGCGCCGTCGCCGCCAGCGCGCACAGCACCGGCAGCTCGTCTATCAGCCGCGGCACCAGCTCCGCCTCGATGTCGGCCCCCCGCAGCCGTGACCCCCGCGCCGTCAGCGCGGCAATCGGTTCCCCGCCGCGCGTCTCCGCTGCGCTCACCACCACGTCGGCGCCCATCGCCTGCAGGGCTTCGAGCATGCCCGCGCGCGTGGGGTTGACGCCCACGCCGGCGATTGTCACCTGCGAGCCCGCCCTCGCCAGCCCCGCCGCCAGCGGAAAGGCTGCCGACGAGATGTCGCCCGGCACCGCAATCGCGCACCCCGCAAGCTCCCCGCCGCGCACGGCCGCGGTCAGGCCGGCGCGCGCCACGCGGGCGCCGAAGGCCTCCAACATGCGCTCGGTGTGATCGCGCGACTGGAAGGGCTCGCTCACCGCGGTCTCGCCCTCCACGTACAGCCCCGCCAGCAGCACCGCCGACTTGACCTGGGCGCTGGCCACCGGGCTGTCGTAGCGAATCGCGCGCAGTCTTCCCCCGCGCACCTCGACCGGGGGCAGGCAGCGGTCGGTGCGCCCGGACACCTGCGCTCCCATCCGCCCCAGCGGCGCGGCGATGCGGTCCATCGGCCTCCGCGACAGCGACTCGTCGCCGCTCAGCCGCGCAGCGAAGCCCTGGCCCGCGAGCACACCCAGCAGCAGGCGCATGGTGGTGCCGGAGTTGCCGCAGTGAAGCTCCCCCGCGGGAGCGGCAAGCCCGCGCAGACCGACCCCGCGCACGGTGACCACGGGCGCGTCGAGCGGCCCGATGTCAACCCCCATCGCGCGCAGGCAGCCGGCGGTGGCGGCGATGTCCTCCGCCGCTAAGAGGCCGGCGATGGTGGTCTCGCCGCGCGCGATCGCCCCCAGCAGCAGCGCGCGATGGGAGATGGACTTGTCCCCCGGAACCGAAACGGCTCCGTGGAGCGCGTCGCTCGCGCCGCGGACGATGAGCGTGGAAGAGGTCACGGCGTCAGATGCTCTCCTTGGTGCGCTGGGCGTCGGCCAGCAACCGCTCCAACTCCTCGCGGTTGCCGCTTCTCAGGGCGGCGGCGAAGCGCCCAAGGGACTGCTCCATCTCGCCCAGGGCGTCGAGCAGGGCGTCGGCGTTGGCGAGGGCGATGTCGGCCCACAGGGAGGCGTCGCCGCCGGCGACGCGGGTGGTGTCGCGAAAGCCCTTGCCGATGACGTCGAGGGTATCGGCGCGCTCGCGGGTGCGCTGAGCGACGACGTTGACCAGGGCGGCGGCGACGACGTGGGGCAGGTGGCTGGTGCGCGCCACCAGCTGATCGTGCTCCAGCGGCGACAGCAGCAGCGAGCGCGCGCCCAGGCGCGCGACCAGGTCCTCGACGCGGTCGAGGGTCTCCTCGTCGGTGACGCCGGTGGGGGTCAAGGCCCAGGCGGCGCTCTCCAGCAGGTCGGGGCGGGCGGCGGCGATGCCCTTACGCTCGGAGCCGGCCAGAGGATGCCCGCCGATGAAGCGACCGGGACGACGCAGCACCCGCTCCGCCGCCGCGACGATGGGCTGCTTGACACTGCCGACATCGGTGATGATGCACTCGGCGTCCACTACTCCCGCCACCAGCCCCAGGTGCTCGGCGATGAGGGACACCGGCGCCGCCAGCACCACCAGGTCCGCGCCCGCCACCGCCTCGCTGATATCGCGCGTGGCGCGGTCGGCGGCCCCTCGCGCCAGCGCCAGCTCGAGGGTCTCGTCACTGCGAGCGACAGCTACCACTTCACCCGCCAGCTCGCGCGCGCGCAGGGCCATGCCCACCGACCCGCCTATGAGCCCCACGCCGACCACCGCCGCCCGGTCGAACAGGAACTCACCCTCACCGTTGCTCGTTTCCGAGTCTCCCGGGTCCGCGGGGTGCGGGCCGTCTATTGCCTGGTCAGTCATCGGAGTTGGCTCTCCCGCCCGGCTTGCCTGCCGGGCAACTCGACGCCGCCGTCAGCGCTGCGGGGCGAAGAGGATGGTGATCGTCTCGCTTGGCGGATTCGCGGTATCGCCGAGGCTCACCTGCCGGGGATTGGAGCAACGGCGGCGCAACCGCGCGCGCAGCCGTGGACCGCCGCCGCCGTGCCGATGCAGACGAAACTCACCAGCGGGAACACCGTCCCCGCATTATTCATGTCATTCCGAACCGCAGGCGAGGAATCTTCACCAACGCGGGATTCTTCGCTCGCCTGCGCTCGCTCTGAATGACAGGGCCCGGCCCCCGCGCTGTCATTCCGAACGGAGTGAGGAATCCCGCCTCCGAACAGCAGATTCCTCCCTGTGCGTTGGCCCTCGCTTCACGTTCGCCACGTCGCTGAGGCGACACAGCGATCTCGGCCAGGCCTGAACGCGGCTGCAATCACCCCGCCTGGGGGCTGCTCAGAGCGGTTCGGGAAGATTGCTCAGGTCGTGGTCAAGCACGACAGGCCAGTTTATGTTATGCTTTCGCCGCCTATCATCCTCGAAAGTCAACGGAAACAAGAGGAAGCCGTCCTGCGCGCCAAGCACCTGCTTGCCCAGCAGCTTCTCGAACCTCGGCTTGATACCAGGGTCCGGGTTGAACACCCAAACTCGGCGCAATGACGCTTCTCCAATGGTACCGACCGCATACAGATATCGAAAGAACGCATCGGTCTCCGGCAGGGAGTAACCGCAGACGAAGATCTCGTCCGCCGAGCTCAGTTCTGCCGCCGCCGCAGCCCAAACCTCGCTCAACACCGCATGATAGGACCCCTTGTTTATAGTCGGCGGCACAAGCATTACTTCCGGGTTGGATTGCTCGCACTTGCACCCCGACACGCGCGGCGACCCCGTCGCGACTATCATACGGGTATACGGCTGGTGCTCATTATTCGCGCGAGTGGCGTCTTCAGAGGCTGTTCGCAAGATATCGTGCATGTCGCGCGATACACCCACGGCGTTGCACGATGGGCAGAAGGCCCAGTTAAGCGAGCCGTGCAGTTTGAGCACCTTCAGCCGCTCGTTCGACTCGCTGTCACTCAGGCAGTACGTCCACTTGCAGCTCTCAAAATGCAGCGCCAACTCAAGGCAGAGGTCGTAATTGAACGTGATGACCGCCGGGTATGGTTCCGTGTCCTTGTGGCGACGCACGATCTCGGCGACGAATTGCCGGTACGCTTCAGTGGGCCCGGGCAGGATATCGCCCTTTTCGCTTCCCCCTGGGAACGTTATCGGCGGCTTCGTCGGGAGCGTTAGCGGGAATGCTATCTCCCTCTGGAGCGTCTCCAGGATCACTGTCCGCATCACCTCAGGCAGGCGCTTGACATCCTCTTCTCCAAGATCGCCGAGGCGCCTGACGAGAGCGGCCATCTCGAAGGCGTCAAACACCGCCTCGAGGTTCCAGATGTCGAGATCGCCCTTCGAGTGGGCAAGTTGTAGTTCGTTGATGCCCTTTCGCACCAACTCGAAATCTCTCCTCGCCGCATCGTCAAGACCCCCGGTCGCCAGCAGACCCCACGCCCTTTCCAGGAATTCGTTTATCAAAGGGGCGCCGGCATGCTTGGACGCCCCGGCGCCCAGAATGAAGACCGTCTTAGCCATTGGTCAGATTGCCCCCACTCTCAAGCTCACCCTCTCCTGCCGACGAAGCTGACGAGCGCGGGATTCGCGACGTCACAGACGTCGCGCCCAAGAGATCATTCGCGGCCCACCGAAGGCGGGCAAGCCTCCGCGTCCCTTGGACTCCGTAGCCTTCGCGAAGGAGGCTCCGCGGTGAACCCCTCAGCGCCCTGCCTTCACCCCGCCGGTGCGCCGTGCGTATTCCCGCGCCTGGTACATGAAGGCCTCGATGCGGGTATCTTCGCTGGCCTGCTCGGTGCCGTCATAGACCAGGTTGAGGAAGGGGAAGCCGCCCTCCTCGTCCTTGACGCGCTTGATGACGGCGTGGGCGATGGTGCCCGGCATGCAGGTGAAGGGCATGGTGCTGATGATGCCGGCCGCGCCCTTGCGGACGAAATCCAGCGCCTTGCCCACGGTCAGCACCGCTTCCCCCTCGAAGCTGCGGTGGAGGTAAGGGCCGCTCAGCCCCAGCACGTCGCGCGTCGGCGGCTCGTCCGCGTTGCGCAGATACCCGTGGAAGGAGCGCACCAGCGCGTGCTCGTCGTGGCGCATCACCCAGTCCTTGACCAGGTTGGTGGTCCACAGCTTGAGGTCGTTGTCGAGCCAACTGCGCATCGCGCGGCGGAAGTTGCGGTAGAGGAACCACTCATAGACCGGCGCCATCCACACCTCGCCCCCCAGCGCCTCGACCTGCTCCACCAGGTGGTTGTTGCTGAAGCGGTTGGCGCGCACGAAGATCTCGCCCACCACCCCGATCACCGGCCGCGGCTGGGAGCGGTCCACCGCCACCGTCTCGAACGCGCGCCGCGCCTGCGCCAGCACCGGCGGCAGCGGCCGGTCGCCGCGCACCGCCTCGCAGACGCATTCCAGGTAATGCCGATAAACGCGCTCGGCCTGCCCTGAGCTTGCCGAACGGGTGGCGCCGGGCTCGACTTCGTAGGGGCGGGTTTCATGCAGTGCCTTGGACAGCAGGTCCACGGCGACGATGGCCTGCCACGCCGCGCGCAGGAACTTGCGCCCCAGCATCCCCATGTCGTTGTAGAAGCTGGCGGCCTGGTTGGGGGCGTAGATGGGAACGTCGGCGTAGCCGATGTCGTCGAGCACCATGCGCTGCAGGGCGCTGTACTGGCCGAAGCGGCAGGGCCCGCCCGAGCCGCCCATGAAGAACGCGTACCGGTCGCGGTCGAAATCGGGACGCATCGCGTACTTGACCATGTCGCCGGTGGTGACGATGCAGGGGTAGCATTCCTTGCCCGAGGTGTGCTGGCGCCCCCAGAACAGGGTCTCGGCGTCGCTCTCCGCCATGACCCGGGCGGACATGCCGCTGGCCTCCATCGCCGCCGCCAACCCGAAGGCGTGGTCCGACATGTAGGGCACGAGCAGGGTGCGCTTGGAGCCGGGGGTGATGGTGAGGGTGCGCAGGCGCGCGCCGGTAGCCAGCTCGCGGCCGTCGGCGGCGGCGATGCTGTCGAGGAAGGCCTCGCAGCGGGTGATCATGCCGGCGTCGGCGCTGTGCTCGTCCACCTCGATCTGCAGGTAGGGCTTGTCGCCCATGCGCTGGCGGAAAAACCGCGTGATGAACGAGTCCGGCCCGCAGCCGAAGTTGGTGAGATAGACCGAGGTCAAGCGCGGGTCGTTGGCGACGAGCTCGGCGGCGGCGAGGATCTTCTGCCCGTAGCGCCAGTACATGTTGGGCCACTCCGCGGCGAGCTGCACCGTCTCCAGCGGCAGGAAGTCCATGGGCACGGGCAGGATGCCGAGGTCGCGCAGCTTGCGCGGCAGCTCGAGGTTGGCGCCGGGATCGCAGCCGTTGTAGGAGCGGCTGATGATGACCACTGCCTTGTCGTCGGGCGCAAGGTCGGCGAGGATCTCCTCCCCGCGCCGGCGGCAGGCGTCCTGGAAGTTGTCCCACGCGACCAGCCCGGCGTTGAGCGCGCCCATGATCGCCTCGCGGCCCTTGCCCAGGTACCGCGCGGCCATGCCCCCCAGCACGCGCAGCAGGTGGTCGGCGCCGAGGTACATGTAGAGCACCGGCGCCAGCAGCTTCACCCCGGCGGCCTCGGGGTTGACCGCCGACTTGACGGTGTAGGGGAAGCTCTGGATGTAGGGGCAGACAAAGCTGTCGGTGACGCCGTCCTCGGGGCGCGGGAGGTTGATGACGCTGGGCAGGAACAGGTAGTCCAGGTCCTGGTCGAGCAGGTCCATGACGTGGCCGAGGGCGACCTTCATGGGGAAACAGGTCTCGACCACCGAGCCCTCGGCGCCGCGGTGGATGATGCGCTTGTTGGTCGCTTCGGAGGTGACGACGCGGCAGCCGAGCTCGGTGAAGAACGCGTGCCACAGCGGGAACAGCTCGTGGAAGAGCAGGCTGCGGGGGACGCCGACGCGGGGGGCGTTCGCCGGCAGCTCCGCCTTCGGTTGGTAGGCGTTGAGCAGCAGCTCGGTGCGCTCGGCGAAGAGGTCGGGCAGCTCGTCGCCGCGCCCCGAGCGGCGCTCGACGTCGTACTTCTCGCAGCGGCTGCCGTAGAAGCGCGCGCGCTCGCCCGCGACCGTCACCACGTTGACCTCGCAGCGGTTGGGGCAGTCCTTGCACTCGAAGGAACGCACCTCGTAGCTGCGCTCGGACAGGTCGAAGCCCTTGAACTTGCTGCCAACGCCGGCATCGGCCTCCATCGCCAGCAGCGCGCAGCCGATGGCGCCGGTGACCTCGTGGTGGGCGGGGACGGTGATGTGCTTGCCGGTGACGCGGGCGAAGGCGGCGGCCACTCCCTGGTTGTAGGCGACCCCGCCCTGGAAGAAGATGTGATCGCCCACGCGCTTGCCCGCCACCACGCGGTTGAGGTAGTTATGGACGATGGAGTAGCTCAGCCCCGCCACCAGGTCGTCGGTGGGGATGCCCGCCTGCTGGTGGCGCACCAGCTCCGATTCCATGAAGACCGTGCAGCGCTCGCCCAGGTTGGCGGGGGCGGCGGCGGCCAGCGCCAACTCTTCGAACTGCTGCTTGATGCTGATGCCCAGCTTCTCCGCTTGCTCCTCGAGAAACGAGCCGGTGCCGGCGGCGCAGACCTTGTTCATCTCGAAGTCCACGATCGCGCCGCCGTCGAGGGAGATGTACTTCGAGTCCTGGCCGCCGATCTCGAAGATGGTATCCACTCGCGGGTCGGCCGCGACCGCGCCGCGCGCCTGGGCGGTGATCTCATTCTTGACGACATCGGCGCCGATGAAGTCGCCGATCAGGTAGCGCCCGGAGCCGGTGGTGGACGCGCCGCGAATGTCAACGCAATCGCCCACCTCCTCCCCGATCTCGCGCAGGCCGCGGCGCACCGCCTCGATGGGCGCGCCCGCCGTCATCAGGTAGCGTTTGGCGAGCACACGCCGCTGTGCGTCGAGCACCACCAGGTTGGTGCTGATGGAGCCGACGTCCACCCCCAGGTAGGCGGGGACCCTTCGATTTCCCTCAGGGCAAGCGCGCGCGCCGGGGGCGGGCGGCGCAGCCATCTCCGCCTGATGATAGGTGACCATCCCCAGCGCCGGCCCCAGGGCCTCCATGGTCGCCGCCGCCGGGCGCTCCCCGCGGGTGTCGAGGAAGGCGTTGAGGCGCTCCAGCCCCGCCCAGCCACCCGCGGCGACCCCCTGCCGGCGCGCGGCGAAGACCGCGCCGATGGCGCCCATGACCGCGAAGCGCTCGGGCACGCGCAGGTCATCCGCCCCCAGCGCCAGCACCTCGTGGAAGGCGCGCACGATGCCGGGGTTGGCGGCCACCCCCCCGTGGAAATAGACCGGCGGTTCGAGGGTGCGGGCGGAGCCGACGGTGCTCTTGAAGTTGCGCGCCATGGCGAAGCACAGCCCGGCGACGATGTCATGCGACGGCGTGGCCTTCTGCTGGAGGTGGATCATGTCGGACTTGGCGAAGACGCTGCAGCGGCCGGCCAGCCGCGGGGGATGCTCGGACTTGAGGGCGAGCTCGCCGAACTGCTCGATGGACAGCCCCAGGCGGTGGGCCTGCTGATCCAGGAACGATCCCGTGCCGGCGGCGCAGATGGTGTTCATGGCGAAATCGGCCACGGCGATAGGTGGCGCAGCCGTCTCGGCTGCGAAGTCATTGGCAGGCGGGACGCCCTTCGACAAGCTCAGGACAGGCTCTGCCCCACCCTCGTCGGGCTTGAGGAACAGCAGCTTCGAGTCCTCGCCGCCGATCTCGATGATGGTGCGGGCGTCTGGGTGCAGCGCGGCGGCGGCCGCCGCCTGGGCCACGACCTCGTTGACGAGATGGGCCTCCAGCACCTCCGCCAGCAGCTTGCCGCCGGCGCCGGTGACCGCGACCACGCCGATGCGGTCGGCGGGCGTGCGCTCCAGCAGGTCCGCCAGCAGGTCGCGGGCGGCGCGCAGGGGTTGCCCGTGGTGGCGGCGATAGTGGTGTTCGACGATGTTGCCGGCGGCGTCGAGCAGGGCTGCCTTGACGCTCACCGAGCCGAGATCAACGCCGAGGTCCAATCCCTCGGATTGCGGCGAAGGGCTAACGCTCACTGGTGGAAGGCTCCTGTGTGGCAGGTCCGTCCCGCCGTCGCCCTGCGGGCCGTGGCGCGCAAAGCTCGGGCGGGGCGCCGGTGCCACATCTAACCGCAAATGCATGGAGCATGTTACCGGAGGACCGGAGAAAGGTCAACGGTGCACGCAGATGCGAGCAGGCGGCATGATCTGGCCGCTCAGCGTGGCGATCGCCACCAGAATGTGAGGTGCGGCCCGGAGCCTGCCCTGGGCACAGCCGAACCGCGGTAGCGGCTCGGCATCTGTGGCCGGGGCCGTCGCCTCACCCGGCGACGATGTTGACCAGCTTGTCGGGCACCACGACGATGTTGCGCACCGTCTTGCCCGCGAGGAACGCCTGCGCTTTCTCGCTCTCCAGGGCGAGTTGCTTGAGGCGCTCCTCATCGGCGCCCGCGGCCACCATCAGCCGGTCGCGCACCTTGCCGTTGACCTGCACCACCAGCGTTACCTCTTCCTCTCTCGCGATCCGCGCGTCGGCCTGGGGCCACGCCGCCTGGAACATCGAGGTCGCGTCGCCCAGGATACCGAGTTCCTCGGCGAGTTCGTCCGCCAGGTGGGGGGCGAACGGCGACAGCAGCACCGGCAGCGTGGCCATCGCTTCGCTCAGCGCCGCCCGGTCGGCGGGCGGGAGCGCGGCGGGAGCGTCGCCCGCAAGGTCGCTCACCTGCGTTACCAGCTCCATGAGCGCGCTAATGGCGGTGTTGTGGTGGAGGCGCTCGATGTCGGCGGTGACTTTGGCGATGGTCTGGTGTGTCTTGCGCCGCAGGGCGCTCCCCGCGGACGACGGTTGACTGGACTCCAGCGTCGCCGCCCAATCGCGATCGAACACGGGCTCCGCGCCGCTGATGAGGCGCCAGGTGCGACCGATGAAACGATAGAGCCCCTCCGCGCCGGCCTCGCTCCACTCGGCCGGCTCGCCCGGGGGGGCGATGAAGAGGATGAAGAGCCGCGCCGTGTCCGCGCCGTAGCGCTCGCACATGCCGTCGGGAGAGGCGATGTTGCCGCGCGATTTGCTCATCTTCTTGCCGCCGAGGCTGATCACGCCGTGGTTGAATAGGCGCTGAAACGGCTCCTCGAACTCGATCAGGCCCAGATCGTGCAGGGCCATGCAGAAGAACCGCGCGTAGATGAGATGCATAGTCGCGTGCTCGCGCCCGCCGATGTAGAGGTCCACCGGCATCCAATAGCGCACCGCTTCGGGGTCGAAGGCGCGCTCGGCGTCATGGGGGCTGGTATAACGGAGGAAATACCACGACGAGCAGACGAAGGTGTCCATGGTGTCCACATCGCGCCGTGCCTTGCCACCGCACTCCGGGCACGTGGTGTTAACGAACTGCGGCACCGCCTCCAGCGGTGACCCGCCCTTGCCGGTAAAGGGCGCCTGCGGCGGCAGCAGCACGGGCAGATCTCGCTCCGGCACCGGCACCGTCCCGCACTGGTCGCAGTAGATGATGGGAATGGGCGCGCCCCAGTAGCGCTGGCGTGAGATGAGCCAGTCACGCAGACGGTATTTGACCGTGCGCCGGCCGATACCCATGTGCTCCATCCCGTCGGCGATCGCCCGCCACCCCTCCTCGCTGGGCAGACCGTCAAAGCGGCCGGAGTTGACCTGCACCCCGGACTCCACGTAAGCCTCGGGCATGGTCGCCGGATCGAGCGTCGCGCCCGGCGGGTTGATGACCACGCGGATCGGCAGGCCGTAGCGCCGGGCGAACTCGAAGTCGCGCTGGTCGTGCGCGGGCACGGCCATGATGGCGCCGGTGCCGTAGCCCATGAGGACGTAGTCGGCGACCCACACCGGCGCCCGCTCGTCGGTCATCGGGTTGACCGCGTAGGCACCGGTGAAGACGCCGTCCTTGGCGGTGTCGGCGATGCGTTCGAGCTCGGCCTTCTTGCGCGCCTGCTCGCGATAGGCGGTCACCGCCGTGCGCTGCTCGCCGCTGATGATCTCGTTCACCAGCGGGTGCTCGGGCGCCAGCACCACGTAGGTAACGCCGAAGACGGTGTCCGGCCGGGTCGTATAAACGGCGACCCGGTGCGGGGAATCGGCGATAGCCATGTCGAACTCGACGCCCTCGCTGCGCCCGATCCAGTTGCGCTGCATGAGCTTGACGTCTTCGGGCCAGTCAATCTTGTCGTGGCCGGCGAGCAGACGGTCGGCGTACTGGGTGGTGCGGTAGAACCACTGCTCCATCTCCTTCGGCGCGACCGCGGTGTCGCACCGCTCGCAGAGCCCGCCGATGACCTGCTCGTTGGCCAGCGCGGTCGCGCACGATGGGCACCAGTTGACGGGAGCCCGCTGCTTGAAGGCCAGCCCAGCCCGGTAGAGCTGGAGGAACAGCCACTGCGTCCACTTGTAGTACTCGGGCCGGGAGGTGTTGACCTCGCGGCTCCAGTCGAAGGAGTAGCCCATGCGCCGAAGCTGCTGCTCCATCTGCGCCACGTTGTGTTCGGTCCAAGCGGCGGGATGAACGCCGCGCTTGATCGCCGCGTTCTCGGCATTCAGCCCGAAGGCATCGAAACCCGTGCAGTGCAGCACATGCTCGCCGCGCATGACGTGGTAGCGCGCCATCACGTCGCCAACAGTGTAGTTGCGAACATGCCCCCAGTGCAGGTCACCCGAGGGATAGGCGAACATGTCGAGGTAGTAGAACTTCGGCTGGTGCGAGCGATCGGGCGCTTCGAACAGACGCGCTTGCGCCCATCGCTGCTGCCATTTCGCCTCGAGCGGCTGCGGCTCGTACCTATCGGTCACCATGTCCTCCTGCGCTTATGTCATCCTGAGTGGCTAGGCCGAAGGCCGCCACGGCGGTCGCGCAGCGACCTAGCCGCCGGAGGCGAAGGGCCTGCCCTGAGCGAAGCCGAAGGCATCTTGGCCGGGCAGACATCGAGGGCAAGATCCTTCACTTCGTTCACCAGAATGACGTACGTTCCGCCCTCAGCCTCCCAGCGCCCGCTTCACCCCCCACGCCGCCAGGATGAGCGCCGTCAACGCCATCGCCGCGTACAGCAGCGCGAACCTCTCCGCGCGCGAGAAGTGGAAATGCCGCCAGTTGGCCGCCGCCGTCGCGAATCCCACGAACACCAGCCCCGGCAGCGCCGGCGCCTCTGACGCGGTCACCGCCGAGACGGCGGCGAAAGCCGCCGGCACCACCAGGTAAACCCCGAACAGCGCCCACAGCGTGCCGCGCAGATTCATTCCCAGCCGCCACACCGCGGCCACGAACAGCGCCATGAACAGGAAGTCGCCGGCGCCCACCGAGCTGAGCAGCGGCACCGGCAGTTCCGCAGCCGCCGCCCCGGGCACGGCGGCGCTGAACTGCTTGACCACCTCCGGCGCCCGTCTGCCGATCTCCGCCACAAATCCCCAATAGACGCCCCAGGTGTCCACCGCAGCCGCCGCCACCACCACCGGCACCAGCATGTTGCGCTCCCGGATCACGCGCGAGGCCAGCGCGCCCGCGAACAACGCCGCCAGCACCAGCGACAGATCGCCCAGCAACGAAACATGGGCCGCCCGCGCAGCGCCGAAAGCGGCGGCGAAGGCCAGCCCTGCTCCCAGTTGCCCTTTCCATGACAGGGGCAGTCGGCACGCCAGCACCACCATCGCCAGCGCGATCAGGATGTACGCGATCCCCGCCACCACCGCCAGGCCCACCAGCAGCGGCCCCGGCTTGAGCGCGGCGAGCGCCCGTGGCCCCGCCAGCAGCCCGAGCCCCAGGTAGGCGGCCGCCGCCAGCGCCAGCATTCGCCAGCGGCGCACTTCCCCGCGCGCGGCGTCGGTCGGCTCTGGCTTAGTGCGGTCGTTGACTTCCATCTTGCTCCGGCGGCCCATCGGCCGTGCCTGCGCGCAGCGGCGCAGGCGCGTCAGCGCGGCGGGCGCAGGATCACGAACCCGGCCACCAGCAAGCCCACCCCCACGATGCCCGCCAGCGCCCACAACACCGCCGCGTAAGCTATGAACATCGCCTCGTCGGGAGTGGCGGCGACGCGCAGTTCCTGCACCGCCACGATCCCCCGCGCCAGGGAGGCCACCACCACCGCCGCTCCCACCGCCCGGCACAGGAACGCGGCCGAGATGAGGCGGGCGGCGGCTCGCCCCGGCTCCGCCATCGCCTTGCGCGCGCGCAGGCCGAGGCGCTTCTCCTGCGGCAGGCGCGGCCCTCCTTCCTGCTCGAGCCGGGGATCCAGGTAAGCGCCGCAGTTGGAGCATGCCAATTCGCTCTCGCGCACCGGCAGGTGGCACTGCGGGCACACGCCCACGACCGCGCTGGCTCCGTGCAGCCACTCGTTGCACGCCTGGCAGTGCTGCAAGGTGCGAGCGTTCTGCCGCCCGCACCGCGGGCACTCCATGATCACCCGCATAGCGAGTCGTCCCCCGCCGGCCCTGGCGCTTGTCTTCGGGGTGACGCCCCCTGACCGCCGGCACGACGCCAGCGCCGCGACGCCGCTGGCAGTCAGAGGTCGTCCCCGACCCTGCCGAATCGGCGTCGGCGCCGCTGGTATTCCGCCAGCGCGGCGAGCAAGTCCTGGCGCCGGAAATCAGGCCACAGCGTCGGCACCACCACGATCTCGGCGTAGGCGATCTCCCACAGCAAGTAGTTGCTCACGCGCATCTCCCCGCCGGTGCGCACCAGCAGGTCCGGATCCGGCACCTCCGGCGCATAAAGGTGGTGAGCGAGACGCTCCTCCGATACGTCCTCCGGCCGCAGGTCGCCGGACGCGACCTGCGCCGCCATCGCTCGCGCCGCATCCGCGATCTCGGCGCGACCGCCGTAATTGATCGCCAGATGGAAGCGCAGACCGGAGTTTTTCGCGGTGACCTCCTCCGCCTGCTCCAGGATCGTCCGCACCCGCGGCGGCAACTCGTGCAGCCGGCCGATGGCGCGCACCCGCACGTTGCGCTCGTGCATCTCCGGCAGCTCGACGCGCATCTTCTCCGCGATCAGGTGCATCAGGCCCGCGACCTCTTCCCGCGGGCGCGCCCAGTTTTCCGACGAGAACGTGTACAGCGTGAGCACACCGATGCCCACCTCGTCGCACAGCTCCACCGCCGCGCGCACGCTCTCCGCTCCCGCCTGGTGGCCCATGACGCGCGGCAGCGACCGCTCCTGCGCCCAGCGGCCGTTGCCGTCCATGATAATGGCCACGTGGCGCGGCAACCGTTCGCGGTCGAGCGTCGCCATCAGCTCCTCGGCCGTGGGCGGGGGCGGGGGCTCGCAGGGATGTCGTTTCATGCCGGGGTCTGCTCGCGCGCCCGCCGGCACGGGCGCGCCGGGGCCACCGAGGCCGCGACCACCAGGGACAGGGTGCGCGGCCCTACCACCGCCTGACCGACAACCCGCTGGGGGCCGCTAGGGGCCGCTGACGGCGGCGTAGTGACGGCCAGCTCCGCGACCTCCCACCCCGCCTCCGTCGCCCGCCGTCGCGCCTGCTGCGGGTCGAGACCGATGAGCGGGGGCGGTGCGCTGCCGGTCACGCTCACACCTCCATGATCTCCGCCGCCTTCGCTTCTTGGAGCCGGTCCACCTCCCGCGTGTGGGCGTCGGTGGCTTTCTGCACCTGGTCCTGGGCGCGCCGCGCGTCGTCCTCCGAGATGTCGCCCGCCTTCTGCAGCTTGCGCAACTTCTCGACCGCTTCGCGGCGGAGATTGCGGATCGCGACCCGGCTCTCCTCCGCCTTGCGGCCCACCAGCTTGGCGAGATCCCGGCGGCGCTCCTCACTCAGTTCCGGCACCGGCACCCGCAGGAGGCGGCCGTCGGTCGAGGGGTTGAGGCCGAGATCGGACCGGGTGAGCGCGTTGCGGATGGCGCCGATCAGGGTCTGGTCCCAGGGCGCGATGATCAGCATCCGCGGCTCGGGCGCGGAAATGGTAGCGAGCTGGTTGAGGGGCATGTGGGTGTCGTAGGCCTCAACCGTGATGCGGTCGAGCAACGCGGGGTTGGCGCGGCCGCTGCGAATGGTAGCGAACTCACGCCGCGTCGCTTCCAGCGCCTGATCCATGTGGTGCGCGGTTTCGTCCAAGACCCCGGCCACGGGATCTGTCGTCATGGTTAGCCTCCCTGGCGCACCCGGCCCGGGATGACGCGCCTGCCCCGGCTCGTCGGCTCGCGGCCCGATCCGACATCATGGCGACGCTTCGGTGCTCCCGGTCGCGTCCTGGGGCGAGCGGCATGGCGCTACCCACCGCCGGGTGCCGATATGACGCTGCCGATGGCTTCGCCGAGCACCACGCGCTTGAGATTGCCCGGCTCCCGGATGTCGAAGAGGATGATAGGCAGGCCCGTGTCCTGGCTCAGCGAGACGGCGGTGGCGTCGAGCGCCTTGATGCGCCGCGTCAGCGCCTCCATGTAATCGAGACGAGCCAGCCGCTGGGCGCCCGCATCGAGCTTGGGGTCGCGGTCGTAGATCGCGTCCACGGTCGAGCCCTTGAGCAGCGCCTCGGCGCCCACCTCCGCCGCGCGCAGCGCCGCCGCGGTATCGGTGGTGAAGTACGGATTGCCGGTGCCGGCGGCGAAAATGACGATGCGTCCCTTCTCCAGGTGGCGCACCGCGCGCCGCCGGATGTAGGGCTCGGCCACCTCCTGCATCTGGATCGCGCTCTGCACGCGGGTATAGACCCCCAGCTTCTCCAGCGCATCCTGCAGCGCCAGGGCGTTGAGGACGCTGGCGAGCATGCCCATGTAGTCGGCGGTGGTACGCTCGATGTCAAAGGGCGCGCGGCTGCGCCCGCGGAAGATATTGCCCCCGCCGACCACGATTGCGATCTCGACCCCGATCTCGCGCACCTCCTTGAGCTCCTGCGCCAGCCGACGGACGCTGGCGGCGTCGATCCCGAACCGATCTCCGCCGGCGAAGATCTCGCCGCTGAGCTTGACCAGGATGCGCCTATACTTGGGTGCGCCCACTACTCCTCCGCCTCGCCGAGCTGAAACCTGGCGAAACGTCGAATGCGGACGTTCTCGCCCGTCTTGACGGCGACCTCCTTGCGCAGATCCTCGATCGTGCGGTCGGGATCGCGGATGAAGGGCTGCTCCAGCAGGCAGAACTCCTGGAAGTACTTCTCGAGCTTGCCGGCCGCGATCTTGTCCAGGATCTTCTCCGGCTTGCCCTCGCGCACGCTCTGCGCGCGGTAGATCTCCAGCTCCTTGTCGCGCACCGCTGGCGGCACCTCCTCGCGGCTCAGGTAGCGCGGATGCTGGGCCGCGATCTGCATCGCCACCTCGTGCGCGAGGCTCCGCAGTTCGGGCGTGCGCGCCACGAAGTCGGTCTCGCAGTTGACCTCGACCAGGACCCCGATCTTGCCGCCGGCGTGGACGTAGGATTCCACCACCCCCTCCGCCGTGGGGCGCGATTCGCGATGCGCGGCGCGCAGGATGCCCTGCTCGCGCAGGTGCTCGACTGCGCGCGCCACATCGCCGTCACACTGCTCGAGCGCGCGCTTGCAGTCCATGATCCCGGCGCCGCTGCGCTCGCGCAGATGCTTTACCTGCTCGGGTGTGATCGCCACGCGTGCCTCCTGAGATGGGTCCGCCGCGGGCGGACCAGGGCGAAAAACGGGGCGGCGGCGGGTGCTACCCGAACGCCTCCAACGGCTGCCCCGTCTCCTGGGCGAGGTGAGCGGAGTCCGTCTCCGCCGCCAGCAGATCGGCTGTGGAAACCGGCTCGGCGGCGGTCTCCTCGACCGCTTCGACCGGTTCGGCGGCGGCGGCGGCTTCCGCGTCGGCGGCGGCCTTCGCCTCCAGCGCCTCGCGCTCGCGCGCTCCCTCCAGCGCCGCCTCCGCAATCCGCGATGATACCAGGCGGATCGCCCGGATCGCGTCGTCATTGCCGGGGATCGGATAGTCCACTTCGTCCGGATCGCAGTTGGTATCAACCAGGGCGACGATCGGTATCTCCAACCGCCGCGCCTCGAGTACGGCGATATGTTCCTTCTTGACGTCCACGATGCAAACGACTGCCGGCAGTTGCTCCATGCCCTCGATCCCCGAGAGGATGCGCTCGAGCTTGGCGAGCTGCTCCAGCATGCGCGCGCGCTCGCCCTTGGGCCGCAACTCCAGCTCGCCGTCATCGCGCATTCGCCGCAGCTCCTTCATGCGCTCCACCCGCCGGCGAATGGTGCTGAAGTTGGTCAGCATGCCGCCCAGCCAGCGCTGGCTGACGCTGAACATCCCGGCTTGGGTCGCCGCCTCGCTCACCGACTCCTGGGCCTGCTTCTTGGTGCCCACGAACAGCACGCTGCCGCCGGCGGCGGTCTGCTCCCGCACGAAGTTGCACGCGCCCTCCAGCAGCCGCACCGTCTGGTGGAGATCTATGATATAGATGCCGTTGCGTCCCCCGTAGATATACCGCTTCATCTTCGGGTTCCAGCGCCGGGTCTGGTGGCCGAAGTGAACTCCCGCCTCCAGGAGCTCTTTCATCGAAACTAGCGCCAAGAGCCTGTCTCCTTTGGGTGATCCGCCGAAAAAAGCGTGTAAGACCTCTGCCGGCGCGCCGCTGGCGCGCAGACCGGCCCGTGCCTTACACAGCCAAGGCGTGATTCTCGGCGAATTCTATCACAAAAGCCGCCCCCACGCAAGAGCGCCGCCCCTCGAGCGCTGCCCCTCCACCCGCTTGTTGCTGCCGGCGTCTTGGCTCTGCCGCCTCGTGGGTACCAGGAGGTCCGGCCTGAGACACGAAGCGCCCACCCGCGCCCGGCGTCGCGCTGAGTCTTGGCCCCACTCCGTCACCTGTTCGGATCCAAACCTGGACGCCGACCACATGACACGGAGGTGTACGCCGGAGCGGCGGCGAATGGAGAGACAAATTATGGCCCGCAAGTGGCGCTGCGGCGTACTTGGTAGTCCCGCCCCCCGAGACGACAATGGCACTACGTGATGAGCTGGTCAAACAAGGCGACTTCCTCTTCCGCTGGCGCACCTATGTGCCGCTGCTGATCGTGCCCGTGGCGCTGGCGGCGCTCCGGGAGGGGCGGGCGCTGGAGCACGTGGTGGGTGGCCGGATCGTACCCTACTGGAGGCTGATGTCCGTGGCGGTTGCGCTGCTTGGGCTGGCAATCCGGTGCGTGGTTGGCGGTCATGCTCCCGCCAATACCTCCGGACGGAATACCGAACAGCAGGTGGCGGCGAGCTTGAACACCACCGGCATGTATTCGCTCGTGCGGCACCCGCTGTATCTCGGCAACTTCCTCTGCACGTTGGGCGTCGCGCTGATAATCCAGGTGTGGTGGTTCGTGGTCGTGTGCTGCCTTGCGTTCTGTCTCTACTACGAACGCATCGTCCTCGCGGAAGAGCGATTCCTGGCTCAGCGCTTCGGGGAGGCATTCGAGCGCTGGGCAAGCGCGACGCCGTGTTGGCTGCCGCGGCTGTCGCAGTGGCGACGGCCGTCACTTCCGTTCTCGTGGGAGACCGCGCTGCGCCGGGAGTTCAGCGGTTTCTTCCTGCTCGTGGCGTCGTTCGAGTTGGTGACGGTG
Source organism: Armatimonadota bacterium (assembly GCA_035527535.1). Taxonomy (NCBI): domain Bacteria; kingdom Bacillati; phylum Armatimonadota; species Armatimonadota bacterium. Next base: position 16,206 of record DATLAK010000090.1, on the reverse strand, counting down.
CTGGGCGACGGCCTTGCGCATAACCGGTGGGCGCTTGACACGAGTACGAGGCTGGTGCTGGGTCTCGGCCTGGCGGCCTATGTCGTGCTGGCGGTGCTGAAGAGGAAAACCGGGGTTTTCCATGTCGAAGGCCGATAGCTTGGTCCCGCTGCGATGAGCGCCGTTAGCGAGCGGAGTCGCCAGGGAGCCCCCGCGCGCTGGTGCTGCCGAGACGACGCGGCTTCGCGCCGCCGCCACTACGCTCCACTGTGAGGAGGTTCGTCATGACCGACACCCGCCCCAATATCCTTCTGTTCACCACCGACCAGCAGCGCGGCGACCACATCGGCCTCGCCGGCCACCCCGTGGTCGAAACCCCCAACCTGGACGCCTTCGTCAACCGCGGCGCGTACTTCCCCAACGCCTACACCGAGATCCCCTCCACCACCGGCGCGCGCCGCTGCCTGCTCGGCGGCCAGGGCAGCTACGCCTGCGGTCTCATCGGCTATGCGGGCGAGGAGTGGCACGAACCCAACACGCTGGCGCAGGTGCTCGCTGACGCGGGCTACCACTGCATCAACGTCGGCTTCCGCAACCTGCATCCGCGGCGCAAGCTCTACGGCTTCCACACCGTCATCCCCCACGACCTCAGCGACGGCGTGGACGATTACGCCGACTGGCTGCGGCAGGAGCTGGGGCCGCAAGCGGATGAGCGCGCTCATGGAGTTGACGCCAACGGCTGGCTGGCGCGCCCGTGGCACCTGGAGGAACGCTATCACCCGATCGTGTGGACGACCGAGGTCACGCTGGAGCAGATCAAGAAGCGCGACCCCACGCGCCCGTTCTTTGCGTGGTGCTCACAAATGCGCCCGCACTCGCCCTACGACCCGCCGCAGTTCTTCTGGGATATGTACGCCGACCGCGACTTCCCGCCCCTCCCCGTCGGCGACTGGGCGGCAAAGCACGCGGGCGCGAAGCCGCACGAGCGTGCCGCCTGGCGCGGCCAGCTGACCCCCGAGCAGAACCAGCGCATGCGCGCGGCGTACGCCGGCCTGTGCACGCACCTTGACTACCAGTTGGGGCGCCTGCTGGAGCAGATGGCGCGCGAGCTGGGATCGGCGGTGGTGGACCGCACCCTCATCATCTTCACCTCCGACCACGGCGACATGCTGGGCGATCACCACCTGCACCGCAAGACCTACGCTTACGAGGGGTCGGCGCGCATCCCCTTCGTCCTGCGCTACCCGGCGGGGATGGACCTGCCCACCGGCGTCTTCGAGCAGGTGGTGGGCCTGCAGGACGTGATGCCGACCGTCCTCGAGGCGGCCGGCGTGCCGATACCGGGTTCGGTCACGGGGCAAAGCGTCCTGCGCGCGATTCGCGGCGGGTCGTGGCGCGAGTTCCTGCACGGGGAGCACTCGCCGTGCTACTCGTTGGAGCAGGCCATGCACTACCTGACCGACGGCAAGGAGAAGTACGTGTGGTTTCCCGCCACCGGCGAGGAGCACTTCTTCGATCTGCGCGCGGACCGGCGCGAGCTGCGCAACCTGGCGGGCGCTTCGTCGCACCGCCGGCAGGTGGCGATGTGGCGCCAGCGATTGGTGCGCCTGCTGGCGGAGCGCGGCGACGGCTTCTCCGACGGCGAGCGCCTGCTCCAACGCGACCAGCGGTGGAGCGCGGTGGTGGCGGAAAACGCGCGACCGCGGTGACGAAATCGCCCCTCCTGGGGGCCCCTCCCGCGCCCCGGCAGGGAGCCTCCGGCCTTGACTTCGCAAGGCCCTCTGTGATACCATGTAATCGTCTGTCGAAGGTCGCCGGAAGGTGCTTTTTCCTGCCCGGTTTCGGTGGAATGCTGTGGGCCCTCGGAGGGCTCCCCCCTCACACCCCAGCACTCCCGCGAACGTCATCGCAGCCGCAATCGCAGCATCTTACCCCGACGCATCGGGGCGAGCGTGGGAGGGACTTGCTTGGCGCGAACCCGAGTTCCCATTCAACTGCAGGGCCGTATCGAAGCCAAGAGCTATACGGCGGGTAGCATTCAGGTCCTCAAGGGCCTGGAGGCGGTGCGCAAGCGCCCCGCCATGTACGTCGGCGACACCGGCGTCCGCGGCCTGCACCACCTGTTTGTCGAGGTGGTGGACAACGCCGTGGACGAGGTGCTCGCGGGCCGCTGCACCAAGATTGACGTGGTGCTGCGCGAGGACGGATCGCTCAGCGTCGAGGACAACGGCTGCGGCATCCCGGTGGACCGGCACCCCGAGGTCAAGCTGCCCGGCGTCGAGGTCGCCATGACCATGCTGCACGCGGGCAGCAAGTTCGGGGGCGGCGGTTACCGCGTGGCCGGCGGCTTGCACGGCGTCGGCGTTTCGGTCGTCAATGCCCTCTCGGAGTGGCTCGAGGTCGAGGTGCGCCGCGACGGCAAGGTGTGGCGGCAGCGCTTCGAGCGCGGCAAGCGGGCCAGCGAGCTCAAGGCCGTGGGCAAGGCCACCCGCACCGGCACCATCGTCACCTTCAAGCCCGACGCGCAGGTGTTCGAGACGCTTGAATTCAACCCCGAGACCATCGCCGCCCGCCTGCGGGAGCTCGCCTATCTCAACCCCGCCGCCAAGATCACCTCCACCGTCGCCGCCACCGGCGACAAGCAGGAGTTCCACTACAAGGGCGGCATCGCCGCCTACGTCGAGCACCTCAACCGCATCAAGGATCCGCTGCACAAGGTCGCTCGCTTCGTCGGCGCGCGCGAGGACGTCGAGGCCGAGATCGCTCTCCAGTACAACCAGGGCTTCCTGGAGAGCATCCACTCCTACGCCAACAACATCCACACCGTGGAGGGCGGCACCCACCTCTCGGGCTTCAAGACCGCCCTCACCCGCGCCATCAACACCTACGCGCGCAAGGCCGGCCTGCTCAAGGACAAGGACCCCAACTTCAGCGGTGATGACGCGCGCGAGGGGCTGACCGCGGTCATCAGCGTCAAGCTCCTCAACCCGCAGTTCGAGGGGCAGACCAAGACCAAGCTCGGCAACACCGACGTCGAGGGCCTGGTCAGCTCCATCGTCTATGAGGGGCTGACCACCTATCTGGAGGAGACCCCGACCGCCGCGCGGCGGATCGTGGACAAGGCGATCACCGCCAGCCGCGCGCGGGAGGCGGCGCGCAAGGCGAGCGAACTCATCAAGCGCAAGAGTGCGCTCGAGGGGACGGCCCTGCCAGGGACGCTGTGGGACTGCTCGGAGAAGGACCCGGCGAAGTGCGAACTGTTCCTGGTCGAGGGCAAGTCGGCGGGCGGGGCCGCCAAGCAGGGGCGCGACAGCCACTACCAGGCGGTGCTGCCGCTGCGGGGGGTGGTGCTCAACGTCGAGCGCGCGCGCCTGGACAAGATGCTGGGCAACGAGGAGATCGCGACCCTCATCAGCGCGCTCGGCACCGGCATCGCCCCGCGCGAGGGCAATGGCAACGAGGAGAACGGCGACGCCAACGGCGAGGTCACCAGCAAGCTCGATATCTCCCGGCTGCGCTATCACCACATCATCATCATGGCCGACGCCGACGTGGACGGCGCCCACATCCGCACCCTGCTGCTGACCTTCTTCTTCCGCTACATGCGCCCGCTGGTGGAGCGCGGCCACCTCTACATCGCGCTGCCGCCGCTCTACGGAGTGCCCAACGGCAAGGAGATGCTCTACGCGCATAGCGAGGGGCAACTGCAGGCCATCCTCCAGCGCCTGGGCAAGCAGGACGGAGCGGCGGTGCAGCGCTACAAGGGGCTGGCGGAGATGTCGGCGGACCAGCTCGCCGAGACCGCCATGGACCCCGGCAAGCGCACCGTGCGCCAGGTCACGATCGCGGACGCCGAGCGCGCCGATGAGCTCTTCACCATCCTCATGGGCGACAAGGTCGAGCCGCGCAAGGAGTACATCGTCGCCCACGCCAAGGAAGTGACGGACATTGACCTGGTGTAGGGGAGCTGTCATTCTTCACCGAGCGCACGCCAGGTGAAGAAAACGCCGGTTGCGGCGGGTTTGTGCGGCCTTCCTGTCATTCCGAACGAAGCGCAGCGAAGTGAGGAATCCCCTATCGGGGTGGCAGGGAGGTAGGGGATTCCCGCCTTCGGCGGATAAGCCCTCCGCAGGCGGACAAGCCTCGGTCGTTCCACTCCCTCGGAATGACAGTGTCGCCGTCCGTCGGCGGTTCAATTCATGCCCGTGATGCGGAGCACCCATCATGTCTGACGCGGCGCTGAAGCCGGAACTGATCCCCGTCGAAGATGAGATGCGCGACTCGTTCATGACCTGGGCGGTGAGCGTCATCACCGCCCGCGCGCTGCCCGACGTGCGCGACGGCCTCAAACCCGCGCAGCGGCGCATCCTCTTCGACATGCACGAGATGAACCTCGGCCCCGCGGGACGCTTCATGAAGTGCGCCGGCGTCGTCGGCGACACCATGAAGAACTACCACCCCCATGGCGACCTTGCCATCTACCCGACCCTCGCGCGCATGGCCCAGGACTGGAACCTGCGCTATCCCCTGGTCGAGGGCCACGGCAACTTCGGTTCGGTCGACGGCGACCCGCCGGGGGCCATGCGCTACACCGAGTGCCGCCTGTCGCGCCACGGCGCGGCGATGCTGGAGGACATTGACCAGCGCACCGTTGACTTCATGCCCAACTTCGACCAGACCCGCCAGGAGCCGCTGGTCCTGCCCGGCCGCTTCCCCAACCTGCTGTGCAACGGCACCACCGGCATCGCCGTGGGCATGGCGACCAACATGCCCTCCCACAACCTGGGCGAGGTGGTGGACGCCTGCGTCGTTCTCATTGACAACGACGCGGCCACTCTGGACGAGGTGATGCGCATCCTGCCCGGGCCGGACTTTCCGACCGCCGGGCTCATCTTCGGCCTGCGCGGCATCCGCGACGCCTACGAGACCGGGCGCGGCTCCATCGTCATGCAGGCGCGCGCCACCATCGAGCCGATGGAGCGCAATCGCAACGCCATCATCGTCACCGAGCTGCCCTACGGCGTCAACAAGGCGCAGCTGGTGGAGCAAATCGCGGACCAGGTGCGCGCCAAGCGCCTGGAGGGGGTGGCGGCGCTGCGCGACGAGAGCGATCGCAAGGGGATGCGGGTGGTGGTCGAACTGCGCCAGGATGCCAACCCCAACGTCGTGCTCAATCACCTCTACAAGCACACCCGCATGCGCAGCGTCTTCGCCGTCAACACCGTCGCCCTGGTGGGGCAGGTGCCGCGCACCCTGGGCCTGGTGGACCTGCTCAAGCAGTTCCTCGGCCACCGCCGCGAGGTCGTCATCCGCCGCTCGCAGTACCAGCTCGAGCGCGCCGAGGAAAGGGCGCATATCCTCGAGGGCTACCTCATCGCCCTCAAGTTCATTGACGAGGTGGTCGCGCTGATCAAGCAATCGCCCGATCCGCCCACCGCCCGCCAACGGCTGATGGAGCGCTTCAAGCTCACCGAGATCCAGGCGCAGGCCATCCTCCAGCTTACCCTCCAGCGCCTGACCGGCCTCGAGCGCGACAAGATCCAGGAGGAGTACCGCGACCTCCTCAAGCGCATCAACTACCTGCGCGACCTGCTGGAGAGCCCGCGCAAGATCATGCAGGTGGTCAAGGACGAGCTGCTCGAGCTCAAGCGCAAGCTCGGCGATGAGCGCCGCACCCGCATCCATCCCGACGAGGCCGAGGACATCTCCATCGAGGACCTCATCGCCGACGAGGACGTCGTCATCACCGTCACCCGCGACGGCTACATCAAGCGCCTGCCGGTGGACACCTACCGCACCCAAGGCCGCGGCGGCAAGGGCGTCATCGGCCTTACCGCCAAGGAGGAGGACACGGTCGAGCACGTGTTCATCGCCTCCACCCATCACTACGTGCTGTTCTTCAGCGACCGCGGCCGCGTCTACCGCCTGCGCGCCCACGCCATCCCCGCCGCCAGCCGCCAGGCCCGCGGCACCGCTATCATCAACCTCATCCAGATCGAGCCCGGCGACCGCATCACCGCCACCCGCGCGGTCAAGGACTTCGCCGCCGACCGCTACCTCTTCATGGGCACCCGCCTGGGCGTGGTCAAGAAGACCAGCCTCCAGGAATACGACACCCGCCTCAAGGGCGGCATCATCGCCATCAACCTGCGCGCCGGCGACTCCCTGGAGTGGGTCAAGGTCACCGACGGCCAGCGGGATATGATCATGGCCACCAAGCAGGGCATGTCCATCCGCTTCAGCGAGAAGCAGGTGCGGCCGATGGGGCGCGTCGCGGCGGGGGTGCGGGGGGTTCGCCTGCGGCCCAAGGACGAAGTGGTGGGCATGGAAATCTGTCGCCCCGGTTTCGACCTGCTGGTGGCGTCCGAGCTCGGCTACGGCAAGCGCACCGCTCTGGAGGAGTACCGCACTATCGGGCGCGGCGGGCTGGGGGTCAAGACCCTCAACGTCACCGCCAAGAACGGCCCGCTGCTGGACATGAAGGTGGTGGAGCCGGATGACGAGCTGCTGCTCATCACCTCCGAGGGGCAGATGATCCGCGAGCCGGTGGCGACGATTCGTCGCACCGGGCGCTCCGCGCAAGGGGTGCGGCTGATCCGGCTCGACAGCGGCGACCGCGTGGCCGGCATGACGCGGGTGGTCAAGCGCGAGGAGCTGGAGACCGACGGCGCCACCCACGGCAGCGACGAGGCGGAGCCGGCCGCGGACGTGAAGGCACGGCATTCCGTGCCTTCACGCGGCGGCCCCGGCGCTGCGCCTCCGGTCACGGGAGACAAGGCGGTCAAGCCCGAAACCTCAAAGCGCTCTGCCGTCAAGCCTGCCGCCAAGCCTGCCAAGGCTTCCAAGCCCGCGGCATCCGCGAAGGCAGCCAAGCGGCCGGCGAAAGCCTCCAAACCCGCGAGGTCATCCAAACCCCAACCTCGCGGCAAAGGCCGCCGAGGACGGTAGAGCCGGATTGCCTGCGCCGCCGCGGGCGCCCTTCGAATGGTCAGAATCTCTTCTCCTCGATGAGTTTGTCGTCAACATAGACGCGCGCGATGGATTGGCCGTATCCGGACACCACCTGTTCGACGGTCGAACCCGGCTGGTGGCGGGCGCTGTAGGCCGTCCGCGTGCCTCGCCGGTCCTGGACCTCGATGCGCACCAGCGACTCGCTTTCCCCCGGGGGCAGGATGACCTGCACCACCGCCTGCCTGACGCGGTCGAGCGGCTCGGTGCTCTGCGCCGGCTGCTTGGGGCCGGCGCTCACGATCAACTGCACCCGCTCGCGGCGCGCCACGCGGCCGCCGGGCGCCGGCTCCTGTCCCAGCACCCACCCCGCGGGCACGGAGTCGTCATAGCGCCGCGTTATGCGCGCCAGCCGCAGGTCGGCCCCCGACAACGTCTCGCGCGCGCGGGTCAGCTCCATCTCCCGCACGTCGGGCACGAGCGTCCACGGAGGGCCATCACTCACTACCAGCTCGATGGCCCGACCCTCGCGCACCGTCCGTCCTGCAAGGGGCATGGCCGCGATGATCGTGCCCTCGCGTGCCTGCTCGTGGTAGCGGTGCCCGGTGATCTGGCCGATGAGCCCGCGCCGCGCCAGCATCTCCTCCGCCGCCCGAACCTCGATACCGGTCACGTCGGGGACGCGCACCTCCGGCGGCGCGCTGGAGATCCACAGGTAGATCGCCCCCGCGACTATCCCCGCCAGGCCCGCCGCCAGCGCCGCCAGCACCAGCAGCCCCCACCACGGGCTGGGGGGGACAGTTCCTTCCCGCCCCGGGCCCGGGCGCTGCCCTGGGCGACGGGGAACTGTCCCCTCACGCCCCTGCCGCGACGCGGTCATGGCGTCTCCTGCGCCCGCCGCTGGGCGCGCACGCGCGCCACCGCGCGCTCGTGCTCGGCGGCCGTGCGGCTGAAGACATGGGAGCCGTCCGGGCGCGCGACGTAGAACAGATAAGGCACGTCGGCCGGGTGCAGCACCGCCTCGATGCTGGTGCGACCGGGGCTGTTGATCGGCCCCGGCGGCAGGCCGGGGTGGAGGTAGGTGTTATAGGGGGAGGCGATCGTCAGATCGGCGTAGGTCAAGCGCTCCTTGTGGTTGCCGGGGCCGAGAGCGTACTGCACCGTGGCGTCGCATTGCAGCATCATCCCGCGCTTGAGGCGGTTGCTGAGCACGCCCGCGATGAGGGCGCGTTCCGCGTCGAGCCTGGCCTCGCCCTCGACCAGCGAGGCGAGGGTGATCACGTCGTGCAGCGACGAGCCCGGCGCCTGCCCGCCCAATAGCCCCCGCCACACTACCTCGTCGAAGCGCGCCAGCATCATCCGCACCAGTGTGCGCGGCGCCTTCGCATCACGCCCCACTTTGTAGGTGTCCGGAAACAGGTAGCCCTCCAGGCTGTCGGTCGGCAGCGGCGAGTCGGTGGCGAATTCGCCGGGCGACCGCGCCGCGCCCAGGAAGTCCTCCCCCCACCCCAATCCTTTGGCCTCCAGCAGGCCCGCCACCTGCCACAGCGCAAAGCCCTCGGGCACGGTGATCCACTCCTCGATCACGCGCCCGCGCTCGAACGTGCGCAGGATCTCCAGCGCGCTCATGCTGCGCCGCAGCGCATAGTCCCCGGCGCGCACCTGCCGCCAGCCGTCACCCCAGGCTGCGGCCACGCGAAACGCAAACGCGCTGCGGATCATCCCCGCCGCCCGCAGCCGCCGTCCCGCCTCGCGCGCCGGCTCCCCGCTGCCAACGGTGAAGCGCACGACCGTCCGCCCGCGACCGACTGCAGCCGGCGCACCGACCGCAGCCGGCGCACCGACCGGCACCCATAGACATGCGTACAGCCAGGCTCCAAGGGAGGCGATGATCGCAAGCACGGCGATGACGACGCCCCTAGTCCGCTTTGTCATCGGCTCGCTTGCGCCCCTCCAGGTAGTCTTGCAGCAGCACCGCCGCCGCCAGCTTGTCGCGTACCCCTTTGCGCCGCACCCGGCTCACGTCCGCCTCCAGCAGCACCCGTTCCGCCGTCGTCGTCGTGTGCCGCTCGTCCCAGCGCACCACCGTCATTCCTGCCGTTCGCGCCAACAGGTCGGCGAAGCGCGCGATCTTCTCCCCCTGCGCCGTCAACCCCCCGCGCGCGTTATAGGGAATGCCGACCACCACCTCGCTCGCCGCGTACGACCGCGCGAGCTCGAGGATGCGCCCCACTGCCGCCCGGTTGCTCGTGCGCTCGATGGTGGTCAGCGGCTGGGCGGTGATGCCCAGAGGGTCGCTGACGGCGACGCCGATGCGGCGGTCGCCTACATCCAGCGCCAGCACGCGGCCGGTCATTGCGGTGCGCGATTCCCTTCCAAAGCGATATAGACGACGGCCGCGGCGGTGATGCCGGTGGCGGTGGCGGCGGCGACGATTCCCGAATCGTTGAGTGCCACCGCGGCCACGGCGCCGGCGGCCGCCCCGGCGAGGCCACCCCAGAGGACGCGGTTCGCTTCGAGCGCGGTACGCAGCCCGGCGGGTGGTTTCATCACCAGCCACAGCGTTCCCGCCATCGCCAGCAGCGTGGCGGCGCTGTAGGGCGCCTGGGCGATAATGCCGAGGTTGGCCGCGATCGTGCGCGCCGCCATCTCCAGCGCCGCCCCGACTCCCCCGCTGCTCGCGACCCGCGCGGAGTCGCCGATGTGGGTCCACGTGCGCGCGTCACGCGCGAGGTCGAGGCCCGCGAGCAGCGCCCCCATCGCCGCCGCCGCCACCGCCCCCGCCAGCCAGTGACGGAGCCGGGGATGACCCGCCCGGATGGCGGCATAGGCGGCGGTGAACGCGAACGCGGCGGTGATCCCGCCCCCCCAGTTCGCGCCCCACATAGGCGCGCCGACCGCCAGCATCACCACCATCAGCCACGGCCCGAGCGCCCACCGTCCGCGGTGTCCTCCCGCCGCCTGCACCAGCGCCGCCGATCCAACTGCGGCGCAGGCGGTGGCGACACCCATCAGGTCATTGCCGACGCCGTAGAAGCGCCCGCCGAACATGGGGTTGTAGCTGATGACCGAATTGCCCGCCAACCGCGCGCCGGTCATGGCGTCGAGGGCGATCACGGCTGCGGTCGCCGTCAGCAGGGCGCCGAGCCCCACCAGGGGCGGACTCCCATACCATGCCAGCCAGGTGAACGCCGCCGCCAGCGCGGCGACCATGACGTACGGCTGCACCACCCCGCCCGCCTCCAGCGCCGGTAAGAACAGCAGGGCCAGCGGCAGGCTCATCCCCAGCAGCAGCACCAGGCGCAGCCGCCACCGCGCCCGCCGCGCCGCCTCCGGCGCCAGCACCAACCACCCGCCGACGAGCGCCAGGATGATGAACTCGGCCACCACGTAGAGCCCCCCGAACCGCCAGCGCAGGTCGAGCAGGCGCGCCCCGCGGCGACTGATGCCAAGCACTTGGTCGAGGGCACGTCCGCCGGGACGAACGCTGATCGCATGGCCGCTCATGGGGGCGACCCCCAGGCGCGCGGCCTCGGCGGCGGGGCTGATGCCGAAGAACCGCAGCATCGTCGGCGCCAGGTCCACGCTCGCCACCATCCCGGGGCGGCGCGTGCCTTGACTGGTCAGCAGGCCCGGCGCGAAGCCCGGACCGATGATGGCGACGGGGGCGAAGGACATCTGCTTGGGGGAGCCGTAGGGTGGGCACGTCGGGCTGACGATCATCAGCAGGTCGCGCTCGGGGTCCACCAGGTGGGCGATGCCTGTGAAGGTCGGCTCCAGGTCAGACAGAATCCGCAGCGCCTCGGGGTCGGGGGTGGCCGGCGAGGCGTGGCGCTGTCGCCCCCGGATGACTTCGTCGGGCGCGCCCGGGTGCAGGGCGGCCAGGTCAATGACCAGCAAATCCGCGTCGTGCCAGGCTTGGGCTAGGAGGCCGCGGTCACCACCGCCAGGCGAGGCGCTGCCGATCCAGTCCACCTCGCCGCCTCGATCAGCGGCAATGGCCGCCGCCGGCCCGGGGAAGTATCGCCCATCGGAAACCAGAAGCAGTCCCGTGCGCAGACGGTGGTCGCGCAACACCCCGCCTAGCAGGCCGGGCTCGGCCTGGCTGTGGGCGCGCCGGTTCGCCTCATGCAGGTCGGCCATCCCACGCTGCAAGGCTGAAGGGGACAGTTCCTTCCCGCCCGGAGCGTGGGCGGTGCCGTGGGCGACGGGGAACTGTCCCCTCACGACCGCCGCGCGTCCGGCGCCGATGCTGACGTAGGCGGCGAAGGAATCCGGCGCCTCCAGGGGGCGGCTGTTCATGACCCCGACTGCGGCCCGGCGCAGCAGCACCTGCAGGGGTGCCACGTCGGCTGCGGCCAGCTCCTCCCAGCTCACGCCGTGCAGGACGACCACCACCGCCCTGCCACGCCCCCGCATTGCCCCGGAGGGGCAAGCCATGAGGGCCAGGGTGATAAGCAGGGCGAAAGCGAGTCGGGCAGATCGGGGTGCGCCAGCTGTGCGAAGCGAAATGGGGCACAGCCGCCCTCGGCTGTGCAGGGACGCGGCCAATCGCGCGTTAACGGAGGGTGCAGTCCCCGCTGAAGTCAAATGGGGGCAAGACATGCCTTACCCCTACTTCCCACCTGCAAGCTGTTGGCGTACCAGGGCTAGGACCTTCCCCAGGGCCTCGTCGAGCTTCCCCGGGTCGCGACCTCCGGCCTGGGCGAAGTCGGGGCGCCCGCCGCCGCCGCCGCCCGCCGTCTTCGCCACCTCGCCCACGAGCTTGCCGGCGTGCACCCCGGCCTGGGTGAGCTCCTTGGACACCTCGCCCACGAACAGCACCTTGCCGTTCGCCTCGGCGCCGAGGACCACCACCCCGCGCCCCAGTCGCTCCAGCACCGCGTCGGCCAGGCTGCGCAGCGCCTCCGGCGACAGGTTGGCGACCCGCTCCGCCACCACCTGTGCATTCGCCACGGTTTCGGCCCGCCCCACCAACTCCTCGGCGACGGCGGCGGCCCCGCGCGCCTGCAAGGACTCCAGGCGCCGCTGCGCCTCGCGCAGGTCGCGCTGCAAACCCTCGATGCGGGCGGGCAGGTCCTCGCGCGCGCAGCGCAGAAGCTCGGCTCCCCGCGCCAGCAGCGCCTCCTGACCGCGCAAATAGTCCAGCGCCGCCAGCCCGGTCACCGCCTCCACCCGGCGCAGTCCCGCGCCGATGCTGGACTGGGCAGTGAGCTTGAACAGGCCGATGGCGCCGGTGTTGGTGACGTGCGTGCCCCCGCACAGCTCGCGGCTGAAATCGCCGATGCTGACCACGCGCACCTCGTCGCCATACTTCTCCCCGAACAGCGCCATCGCCCCCGACTCCCGCGCCTCGGCTATCGGTACCACGCAGGCCGCCACCGGATGCGTCTCCAGCACCTGGCGGTTGACCAGGTCCTCGATGCCGCTCATTTCCTCCGGCGTCAGGGGGCCGAAATGCGCGAGATCGAAGCGCAGCCGGTCCGGCTCCACCAGCGATCCGGATTGCAGCGCGTGGGGCCCGAGCACCGTCCGCAGGGCGTGATGCAGCAGGTGGGTGGCGCTGTGAGCGCGGGTGATGGCGTGCCGGCGCGCCGCGTCAACCACGGCATGCACCTGCTCGCCGCGCACCAGCTCGCCCTCCTCGACCACCACCCGCAGGGCCAGCACTCCCTCGGCGGGATGATGCGCATCCTCCACCCGCGCGCGGACGCCCTCGGCCCCCAGGCTGCCGGCATCGCCGACCTGGCCGCCGGACTCGGCGTAGAACGGGCTGTGGTCGAGAATGACCTCGAGGTGCTCCCCGGCGCGCGCGTTCTCGGCCTCCTTGCCCTCCTTGAGGATATGCAGAACCAGCGCCGTCGTCTCCAGCTCCTCGTAGCCGCGGAAGGTGGTCTTGCCCGCGAGCTCGGCATAGCCCCCGGCGCCGCGGTAGGCGAAGGCGCCGCCGGCGGCGGCGCGAGCGCGCTCGCGCTGGCGCTCCATCGCTGCGCGGAACCCCTCATCATCCACCGTCAGCCCCTGCTCGGCGGCGACCTCCTCGGTCAGCTCGTAGGGGAAGCCGTAGGTGTCGTAGAGCTCGAACGCGGCCTCGCCCGGGATGCTCCTATCGCCGGCAGCCTTGACGCGTGCGATCGCGCGCTCCAGCAGTTGGCTTCCTTGCTCCAGCGTCTCGTCGAAGCGCTGCTCCTCGGAGTCAACGAATTTGACGATCACATCCTGCTTATCCGCCAGCTCGGGATAGGCCGCGCCCATGTGGCGTGCCACCACCGGCACGATGCGGCTCAAGAACGGCATCGGCAGGCTCAACCGCCGCCCCAGGCGCGCCGACCGACGGATCAGCCGCCGCAGGACATATCCGCGCCCTTCATTGCTGGGCGTCACCCCGTCGGCGACCATGAAGGTGACCGCGCGCGCGTGGTCGGCGATGATGCGCGCGGCCTCGGCTGCGCTGCTGGGGACACCCTCTCCGGTGGGTGTCCCCGCACGCGAGAGATCGCCCCCACTGTTGGCCATCTCGAAGATGTAGGCGATGATCGGAGCAAACAAGTCGGTGTCGAAGATGGTCCTCTTGCCCTGCATGATCAGGGCCAGGCGCTCCAGGCCCAGGCCGGTGTCAATGTTCTGCGTCGGCAGGTCCGTGAGGTTGCCGTCGGCGTCGCGGTTGTACTGCTGGAAGACCAGGTTCCAGAACTCGTTCCAGCGGTCGCAGTCACACGCCGGGCCGCAGCCGGGCTGGCCGCAGCCATGCTGCTCGCCCATGTCGTAGATGATCTCCGAATCCGGCCCGCAGGGACCCAGGCCGCCGCCGGTCGGCCACCAGTTGTCCTCCACGGGAACGATGCGCTCGTCGGGGAGGCCGATGTCTTTGCGCCAGTGGCCGCGCGCCTCGTCATCGGTGGGATAGACGGTGATCCACAGCCGGTCAGCGGGGATGCCGAAGTCCCTGGTTATCAGTTCCCAGGCCCAGACGATCGCCTCGCGCTTGAAGTAATCGCCGAACGAGAAGTTGCCCAGCATCTCGAACAGAGTCTCGTGGCGAGAGGAGCGGCCGACCTGTTCCAGGTCGTCAATGCGCAGGCAGCGCTGGCAGGTCACGGCGCGCTGGGCGGGGATACGCGCCTCGCCGCGGAAGGCGGGCACGAACTGCTGCATGCCGGCGATGGTGAAAAGCGTGGTCCGGTCGCCGGGGATCAGCGGCGCGGGCGCGATCACGCGATGATCGCGCGCGGCGAAGAAGTCGAGGAACTTCTTTCTCAGCTCATCGGAAGTCACGGAATCACCTCGGGAAATGGGGACTGGCTCCAGATTTCTCCGGCCTGCCCTGAGCGCCGTCGAAGGGAAATCGGTGCCGGTCCCTATTTCCCCCTCGACCGGCTGGGGACAGGCTCTTCACAGCCCCGCGCACGCGGGTATTATAGCAGAAAGGCCAAAGACGGGGGAACGGCGGGCAAAGCGGCCCCATTTCCGGGACAGTCGACTTAATTACTGCGACTTACCATTGGGGGCCGATTCCGGGGTAATTAAGTCGACTGTCCCCGGAATTCCCCGGAATTCCCCGGAATTGCCGTGTTCAGGGTAGGCGCAGAGTCTGCTTGAGGGCGTGGATGACCCTGCAGGTTTGTGGATAGGTAGCGAGGAGCTCACGGAGGGTCAGCTGACGGTTACCACTCTTGTGGACCACGGCGTGGCGCTCTTTGATGATGTTGTCCCAGGCTGCCTGCTCTGGGGTGTTGAAGACAATCGAGGAGAAGTAGCCCTCGTAGTCAGAGCCGAACATTCTGAGGACTTCGGTGATCTTGCTGAGATCGGGACTACGGAACTTGCGGCCGATTGACTTCCGAAAGTAATTGCAGACGTGAGCATCGCCACAGGCGGCGACGCGCTGGTTGAATAGGTTTTCGATCAGCACCTCGTACTCGGACACAATGAGAAGAACGAGACTAGCTACAAGTCTGCTCTCGAGCTCTGGTCTAGTGAGGTCAGAGATGGGGACGGTGTCGAGGTGGACTCGGCAGGTTTCGAGGGAATCCTGAATTGCCGTGAAGATCACACGCTACCTTCCGAAGAGAGTCTTGTCGGCGAGTGCCAGGCGCTTGGTGACGACCTCGCGGTCGGTAGTGGCGCTGCTGACAGCCGCCTGATATTCCTTATCGCTTACGAGGCGGTGGTACCTCCCCTTGATGTCGGGTGGAATGGCAGTCGCATGGCGAGCGAAAGCAGCGTACACAGAGTCGAAGACGGCCGCGTTCAAGCCGGCCCGTATGTGGAAGGGACGTTCTCCCAGGCTGTCCAGTACTGCTGTGGTTGTGTTAGCGAAGAGTTTGGTGTAGGCACGGGATGCGTCTTGGTCGGACTGATGGGTGCGCATGTAATTGGAGAGGAAGTCCTTCATTGGTCTGTCGTAGCGGTGTGCGTCATGGTGGAGGGCGAGGAAGCGCAATATGAGCTCTATATCGCGCTGTCTCTTGTCGGGGAGGGTTTTGCCGAATATCAGGCGCCATTCGGCCAGCTCGTTGAGCTTAACGAGCATGTCGTTAAATGGGCCGTGATAGATGCAGTTGCGGATTTCCTGGCCTACGAGCTGCGTTCCGCCGGTGTTGAGCCTTTCGAAGAGGTGGAACATGCTGGTGTTGTCGCGCGGGCGCAACTGGCGGATGACGAACGCTCTAAGCACGGACGCGTTAAACCTGTTGTAGGTTGCTTCATCAGTTTGGCTAAGGTCGGAGTATGTCTTCTCGGAGTAAGGGCTAGATGGGTTCAACCCGGTGAGTCTGAAGATGCTGCGCCTGCGCGCGACTGGGGGGCCAAAGTAGCCTTCGAAGAAGTAGACAATGCTGAGGAGCCTCTGTTGGCCGTCGACAACGAGAAGACGGTTGTTGCTCTCGGGCTCCATGTATAGGAAGATGGCTGGGACCGGTAAGCCTAGCAGGAACGATTCGATTAGACGACTTGACTGTTTGATGGACCAGACGAACTTGCGCTGGTAGGGGGGGATCAAGATGCTGTTATTTCGGTACAAGTCGACGATGCCCTGGAGGGTGTAGTCGGCGGGGTAGGTTGCAATGTCATAGGTAACCGGGGTGCTGTCGCGGTCTTCCTGTTCGCTGAGTATCCGCTCGATTCCGTCGTCCTGTTTGAAGTGGTCGGTCATTATTGAATCTCGCGTAATAGGTTTGATTTCTTGGTGCAGCTATGATATGCTGTAGGCATGAAAGCGCACATTGGCGGCCGACGAAACTTTGCCGGTTTGGAGAAGCGCAGGTTGAAGGCGGCCCG
>DATLAK010000089.1 GCA_035527535.1 Armatimonadota bacterium | reverse complement strand
GCCTGGTCAAGCGCGGGCACACCTGCGACACCTGGGATTTCGTGCTCGAGGGCGGCGGCAAGTTCGACGGCACGCGCGCGGTCATCGCCACCTGCGACCAGAGCGGCATGGCGGCCGCGCTGCGCGCCGCCGCCGACATCTACGCCGCGCTCGGCGACGAAGCGCAGGCGGCCCGCTACCGCGGCGAAGCCGAGGCCTATCGCCGGCGCGCGGTGGACCTGCTGTGGGACGGCGAGAAGTTCGCGCACCACCACCACCTGCACCCCTTCGATCACGGCGACTTCGACGAGACGACCCAGCTCGCCATGGGCAACACGTGGGCGATGACGCGCGCTATGGCCGACCATGACCAATGCGTGAAGATCATCGAGACCTACCGCCGCCACCAGCAGCGGACGGGCGACCGCTATCCCTGGTGGTCGCTCGATCCGCCATACCCCAAGGAGCTGGGATACTTCCCCGGCGACGACTACCTCAATCCGGGCGGGTATGTCAACGGTGGACTCATGCCGTGGGTGGGGGGCGCCCTGACCACCGCCTGCTTCGAGCACGGCCGCGAGCGCTGGGCGCTCGAGCTGCTGGCGGACTACGCGGAACTGGTCTATCGCGACGGCGGCACCTACACTTGGTACTGGCCGGACGGCCGGGCCGGCTTCCGCACCGCCAACACGACCCCCCACGACGGCTGGGGCATGGGGCATTGGGTGGAGGCGTTCACGCGGGGGCTGGTGGGGGTGGTGGTCACCGCCCCGCGGATGCGCACCGCCCAGGTGTCGCCGCGATGGGCGGCGTCCGAGGTGCGCGGCGCGCGGTGCACGATGCACTTCCCCGCGAGTGAGGCGTATGTCGCCTACGACCTGCGCATCGGCGGCGATGCGATGGAAGTCCTGCTCACCGGCACCTGCGAGGAGGTCAGGTTGCGGCTGCTCCTGCCGCCGGGCAGGCCCGCGGGCGCGACGACAATGGACGGAGAGTCCATCGCCGTCAAGCACGACGTGGTCGAGTCAAGCCGTTACGTCGAGATAGCCGTATCCGACCTGTCCCGCGTACGCCGCCTGCGGGTGGAGCTGGCCGCCGGGAGCTAGGGCTGCGGACGGTTCGGCGACGGCCGCGACCACGTCGTTTGGCTGCGCATGATCCGGGTCAGAGCTCCCCGCCCTCGGCTTGCTCGAGATGACGGAACTCCTCGGGGATCTCCAGCTTCGCCGTGCCCGCCCCGCAGCGGTCAATGCTCTCGACCACATTGCGGAGCGCCGAATAGGGGAAGCTGACGAAGACAACGTCCTGCGGGAACTTCTCCATCCGCCGCGCGGTGACGTCGCCGAAGGTGACGTTGACGCGGCCGGTTACCAGCGGATAGGTCACCGCCGAGCGGCACAGCGAGCCGGTCGGGTCGCAGCGCATGGGCGCGCCGTCGAGGTAATACGCAAGGTTGATGAGCCGCGCGGCTTGCCACCCGTTGCCCAGGAAGACCGTGACATCGGGCGGCAGGAGCGCCTGCTCCAGCGGCGCGAAGACGATGCACTCCGCGGCGCCCAACGGGGGCTTGGCCTCGCTCATGGCTTGCGCGCGCAGGATCGCCGCCGGGCAGGCGAAGAGCTTCTCGCCGTTGATGAGGAAATCGCGCAGCGCCTGGGCGCGGTTCGGGGGCTGCGCCCCCAAACCGAGATAGTGGGTGCCGCCGGGGCAGCGCGAGGTCCCGGCGGTGAGGATGAATGACTCGCCCGCCGCCACGTTCTTCAGCAGCCCGCACACGCTGCACTTGCGCGCGCCTGGCTTTTCGGGCGCCCGGTCGGCGTAGGTTATCGCCACCGGGCTGCCGGACAGCTCCAGCACTTCCTTGAGCCGACGTCCCCATGCTTGCCATTCCATGATCCTACTCCGTTGCGCGTTGGCGACCGGGGCCAGCCTCGCGACCGCCGCTGCTCCCCTCGCCGCGCGCATTCTACCTCGCGCATCGCGCTGCGTCAAACGCCGGGGGCTCGCCGTCGGCTTGCGAGGGCGCAACCGGTGTGCTACCATGGCGCAACCGCGAGGAAACCACGGCCGAGCCTACGTCGCCAAGGCGGCGTCGGCCAAGGGCGGTTGCACATGAGCATGGAACGCGACATAGACGCATTGCTGGAGCACATGCGCTCCGCGCGCCAGGTGTCGGCGCACACGCTGCGCGGATACGGGAGCGACCTCGGCCAGTGCGCGGGGTTCTTGCGTCAACGGTTCGGGGTGCGGTCGTGGCAGCAAGCGGAGCCGGCGATGCTGCGGCGGTTTCTGGCCGCGCTACACGCCGGCGGATACGAGCGCGCTTCACTTGCGCGCAAGCTGTCGGCGCTGCGGGCGCTCTACAAGCACCTCTCTCGGCGCGGGGCGCAAGGCGACCCGACCATCGGCATTCGCGCCCCGCGCGCGCGTCCGCGCCTGCCGGCGTTTCTCTACCCCGAGGAAACACGGGAGCTGTTGCAGGCGCCGGCGGCGGACACCCCGTTGGGCCTGCGCGACCGTGCCCTGCTGGAGCTGCTGTACGCCACCGGGATGCGAGCGAGCGAGATCGTCGGGCTCGACTTGGGCCAGGTGGTCAGCGGGGCGCGCGAGCTGCGGATCAAGGGCAAGGGACGGAAGGAACGCATCGTGCTGTACGGATCGCACGCGGCGCGGGCGCTGGCGGAGTACCTGGCGCGGGGGCGGCCGGCGCTGCCGGGGGGCGCGGGGGACGGGGAAACCGCGCTCTTCGTCAATCGCGGGGGCACGCGGTTGAGCGATCGCAGCCTGCGGCGGCTGGTGCACAAGCACGTGATGCGCACGAGCGCGCGCCGCGGCATCAGCCCCCACGCGCTGCGCCACACCTTCGCCACCCACATGCTGGAGGCGGGAGCGGATCTGCGGACGGTGCAGGAGCTGCTGGGACATGCGCGCTTGGGCACGACGCAGATCTACACCCACGTCACGCGCTCGCGCCTGAAGGAGATCTACGACCGCGCGCATCCGCGCGCATAGGGGAACCACCGGGCAGCGAATCCAGGGCGGCGAGAAGCGTGGCGGGGCGACAGTGATCTCTGTCGCCCCGCCAACTTCGTCCCTCTACTTTTTCTTTGCCGCCTTCTTGGCCGTCTTCTTGGCCGGAGCCTTCTTGGCGGCAGCCTTCTTGGCCGGAGCCTTCTTCTTTGCCGTGGCCATCATCTCACCTCCTTCCCTGCGCTGACCTACCTGCGTCGCATGAAGCGCTGCGGTGTTACTCAGCGCTTCGCCTACCATAGCGCCATTGACGCTGGCGCGGTCGGCCCCAGTGACGCCGGTCGCCCAGAGAAAAGACCCGTATAGCGGCCAGCGGCTGCACCGGACAGTTCTTCTCGCACTCGCCGCAACCGGTGCATACATGTTCATTCACGACCGGTCGCTTTTCTCCTTCTACGATTTTCCAGTCTATTGCATCATATGGACAGACCTCGTCGCACACCAAACACGTCTTGTCCGCGGCCCAGACGATGCAACTGCTGCGATCAATGATCGCCTGCCCGATGAAGATCGCCTCCTTGTCCTGGACGCGGAATGGTTGGATGGCATGCGTCGCGCACACGGCGCCGCAGAGATTGCAGTGCTGCGAGCAAGGTCCGATGCGCGGCACCAGCACCGGCGTCCACCATCCATCGAAGCCCGCCTCCGCGAGCGCGGGCTGCAGGCCGTTGGTCGGGCATGCTTTGACGCATTGCTGGCAGCGAACGCAGCGGTCCAGAAACTCCGGCTCCGGCAGCGAGCCCGGCGGGCGAATGAGGTGCGCATCCGCGGACGGATTGCCGATGACGGTCGAACGCGACTGCGGCACCGTCTGCGCCATCGCCGCCCAGCCCAGCCCCATGGCGCCGAATGCCAGCAGGCGCCGCCGTGACAGATCCAGGCGCGCCTCGCTGCCGGCGCGCCGCGCCTGGGGCCGGAACCGGATCGCTTGCTCTGGGCACACGACGGTGCACTTGTAGCACTGGATGCAGTCGCCGATGCGATGGCGCTTGGGGTCTTCGTCGTCAATGGCCCCGGTGGGGCATTCCAGCACGCAGCGCATGCAGGAGGTGCAGCGGTCGTTGACGCGGCGCCGAATCAGCGGCGCCCGCGAGATCACCCCCAGCAGGGCTCCCAGGGGACACAGGTTCCGGCACCAGAAGCGCTTCTCGACCGCGCCCAGCGCCAGCACCCCGACGAATATCATCAGCGCCAGCCAGCCCTCGCGGAACACCGCCGGCTGGGGCGGCAGCAGGCCGAGGGCCGCGGGCAGGTCCAGCCGCCGCAGGAGCGACGAGTAGGCGTCGGCGATCCCGCCGATCCTGCCGATGGCGCCTATCAGTGCTGCCATCGGCGCGAAGAGGGCGAGGGTCGCGGTGCGCGTCAGCAGCACCATCGGGTCCAGCAGGTAGGCCGCCTGCGCGCCAAACAGGGAGCTCGCCACCACCGCCGCCAGCGCGTAGTACTTCCAGCGCCGCCGGGGAGCCGCGGGCCGCCGCCGCGCGCGGGCAAAGAACAGCCGGTCGGAGACATCAATGCAGGTGCCAAGCGGACAGATCCAGCCGCAGTACGCCCGGCCGGCCAACAGCGTGAGGACGATGACTGGCAGCGCCAGCAACGCGACGGCCGCGACCCAGGCGCGCGCGGCGAGCAGCGCCGTCAGTACCACCAGGGGATCGGTTTGGAGGAAGATCGCCACCGGAGCGACCAAGCCGCTTGGCCACACGGTGAGCGCAAACAGCGACAGAAACGCGGCAATGAAAAGCCCCTGCGATACGCGCCTGACGGTAGCGGCTCTAGGCCTGGACATGTTTGGTCTGGACTTTGCCGAGGTCCATCTCGCCCACCCCGAGCTGGTGCGCCAGTTCGACGTGCGGCACCTCCCGCGGCTCGAGGCCGAGCAACGTCGCCGCGTAGGCGTCCATCGCCACCGGGTCGAACCCGGCGACCACTTGCCCCACGTCGCTGGTCTTGCCCGGGCCCTTGGGGCCGTTGCTCAGCAGCACGCGATTGGCGTCGAGAATGATGAGGTCCGGGCGCAGGGCGGTGGAGAAGTCGGCGACGCACTGCTGCAAGTCCGTCTGGTGCCAGTACTGGCGATTCCAGATGGCGCCCATGAGGTTCTTCATGGAGGCGGTGATGACGGCGGCGGAGTGAACCTTGGCGATGGGCGCGTTGATGACGACGTCGGCCTCGATGATCTCGCGCATCACCTGCTCCGACGACAGCGTCTTGCCCTTGGGGACCCTCAGCTTGACGTAGCCGCGTTGGTCCTGCGCGGCCACCGCTTCCCCCCCGGCGGCGGCGGTGGCGGCGCCCAGGCCGGTGATGTCCCACACCAGCCGCGGCGGGGTGTCAATCATGTGGTCGGCGACGATGATGCGAGCGGCTCCCTGCTGCTTGCAGAGCCGGATGAGTTCGGAGACCACGTGGGGGTTGGTGGTTGCGGCCTGCTCCGGCGAGCGCTGCCAGGCCGCGTTGGGCTTGATGACCACGACCTGCCCCGGCTTGACGAAACGCCCCATGCCCCCGAGCGCGCCCACCGCGGCGCGCACCCGCGCTTGCGCGTCACCGCCCGCGGCCACCGCCAGCAGCGGCGCGGCCTGCATCACATGCGCCGGCAGTCGCGGCTCTGCCGCCTCCGATGCGGTCGTCCCCCCGCCGCGCTTGGCGGCGCAGCCGCCCAGCAGGGCAGCGGCGCCGGCGCCGACCACCCCCCGCAGGAAATCACGTCTGCGGATCCTGTCTGTCACCTGGACCGTCCTCGCTGGCCCTCATCTGTATCCGCGCTGAGATCGGGCCGCCGGTTCATGCGCCGCGGCGGGCGCCGCGGCCGGCCGTGGCCACACTACCGTCGGTTATACCCACATGCAGGGGTGGTGTCAATCCGAGCTGTCGCCCACGGTCGGACGGGAGCGATTGATTGTCTCCCCTCGGGGGAGTTGTCCGCCGTCTGTATGGTGCAGGCGGAGCAGTTGCGGACCACAGGGCAGTCAGGGCGGAAGCTGGTTCCGAAGCAGGCTCCGACGGTTGACATCAACCAAAGGGGGGGGCTTATAGTATGCGCAGTCAGAGTCGTTCAGGCGAAGGGAGGTGGTGACCATGAGCAAGACAACGCGCATCCCGAGAGAGATCGGTCATCACCTGCCTGCACGGCCTGGAGCCATGCTCACCTGAGTTGGTCTCCATTCACGAATCACGGCACGCCACGGGCCCGCAGGTCTGTGGCGTTTTGCATGGTCGGTTCTTCTCGGGAATCCCTCGATCAGACACAAAGGGCTTTGGCCCGAGGAGAAACGATGGAAGACCATGCCTACACGAAGTCCACGCCGGTAGTCGTCGAGCCAAGGGACAACCTCGCTGAGCATGCCGAGGACCTCCTCATCGCTCGCTATCATGCCGGCATCGCCGACCACGGTTTCCAATGGCCGGCGGTTGGCATCACCCTTGAGGATTTCCGCGACCAGGAAGGCATCGTCGCCCGCATTGGCGGAGGAGTCGTAGGGCGAGCGATTCTGGACCGCGAGTTCTACCCGCTCGCGGAACTGGTCAACTTGGAAGTCGCTCGTGCCTACCGGGGGCGGGGCGTCGGCAGCGCAATCGTGAGTCATGCGATAGAGCGTGCCGCGCGTTCCGGCTTTCTGGCGATCCACGCTCAGGTCTTCAGAAACAACGTGGCGGCGCACCGCCTGTACGCGCATCATGGCTTCCTGCCCGCCACCCAGGGGGAGATGCTGCGCATCTGGAAGTTCCTGAACTTCCCCGTCCTCGCCCAGTTTTCTGATGACCACCCAATGGCCCTGTTGGATAGCGTCGCTGGCAGCGAACCACACACCCACCTGTTGCGTTGGCACGATCCTCTCGGCGAAGACGAACTCGAGGTAACCCTCACCGGCGGTTCCTGCCAGTTTGACAGTGAAGGCGTGGGGCCCGCGGTCTCTGCCCTCAGTCTGCGCTCATCTGAGGTTCGACTGGCGGCGAGAGTTGACGCAATCCCGCCTGTTCGAATCGGAGAGACTGTCGCAGTCAGTCTGAGCGTGGCCAACAAAGGGAGCGGGGAACTGGCAGGGGGGTTCCGGATCGGCCTCAACACAGGCTTCCGAATCGCCGGGGGACATCCGGGCGGGGAGCAGTTCTCACTTCCACCCGGAGCCAGCCTGGAGCGGAAAGTGACGGTCGAACTCACCGACTCCTTTCCGGCCCACCTTCTCCGCATTTCCTCCTATCAGTCTGTGCCAGTGAGCGTTGATTTCCTGCTGGGTGATCACACCTTCTGGCTGGCCGCGCAAGCGCCAGTGAGCGACCCCACGAAAGGGGTGTGACCGCGAAAGGTTGGGATCACCCTGGGCGCGCCCCGACGAGTCGGGGCGCGCCCAGCCGTTTCCGAATCCCGATCTATCGGGGCCCTCGGCTGGGAATGGGCGGCCACACGGGGCCACCCGTACAGCATGGCGACCGTTCCCACTGTTCGAGGTCACACCCTGGGAGCTCGGGCCGCTTGCGAGCCTGGGCGAATTGGGCTATACTTGGCTTGCGAGTATGGTGCGGGATCGGGGCCCGCAGAAGGCGTGCAACCAGATGGGTTCACTAGGCCCCCAGGAGATCATTCTGATAATGGTCGCTGCGCTGCTGCTGTTCGGGGCCAAGCGGCTGCCGGAGTTGGGCAGGAGCCTCGGGCAGGGGATGCGCGAGTTTCGCCGCTCCCTGAGCGGAGCGGAGGAAGCGGACAAGGACGAAGACCGGAGCAAGCGCTCCGACCACAACGGCTAGCGGCCGCTCACCACCCGCACCGCCCGACGAGACCTACGTGCTGTGTCAGGCTTGGTTTGACGGATTCCAGGGTAACCGCCGACGGACGCCGACGCACGCCGACAGAAGCGCGGCTTCAATCCGCGTCCCCACCAGCGGTGGGCAAGCATCTGCGTTCATCTGATGTGGTTCCACATCAAGAAAAGATTGACAGGGCAATAGCCTATACTCCGGCCATTTCTTGAAGCAACGGATGGCGCAAGCGTGCGAGCACGTCTGTTTTTCGACGAAGGGCGTTTTTGCCCATGAGCGAGAAAATCCAGGCGAGCAGCGCCGCCGCTTGCAGCGCGCGGCGCA
>DATLAK010000088.1 GCA_035527535.1 Armatimonadota bacterium | reverse complement strand
TCAATAAGGGCCTCCGCGGGATCGTCGGGTTTGTGGATGAGATGATTCCGCAGCGGTGGTCAGATGCCCTGCATAGGTAGGGGGGCGTAGGGGAGGGGGGGTGGTTTAGGGCGGGATTGCGGAGGATCCGAGCGGTGGGGGGGGTGGGAGTCCAAAAATCGGGCGGGCGACGCGGGCGCGTGGGGAGGCCGAGGGCCTCGGGGGCCTGGTCGGCGTGGGAAGGTGGCAGTGCCGAGCTAGGAGGAGAACACGAGTGGAGCCACGAAGCTGATTGATTGGGCGTACTGTATTGCGTCTACGCCGTCTCGGCTGCGAAATGAGTTCGGTTGGCGGGCGAGACACCCGCCCCACCATGGCCATTTCCCCATCGGAGTTGTCAACATAATGGGCGAGATCAATAAGGTGTGTGTCCCCGCAATTACCATTCCGCCTCGGCGTAGGCCTTGCCCGCCAGTTTCTGGTACAGGTCGAGCAGGAGCTCCCGGTGCCGCTCCTCTTCGGCGGCGAGGCGGCGGAACAGGGCGCGCGCGTCCTCGGTAGCGGCGGCTTGCTCCCCCCGCAGGTAGAGCGCTTTGGCCTCGACCTCGGCGCGGATCGCGGTCTCCATGATCTTGAGCACGTCCATGATCTGCTGACCTCGCGGCAGGCGGCAGGGGCGACTCTTCGGCTGCGCTCAACGCAGGTCCGGCGGGTCGCCCCTGCCCAGACAGCCACCGCCAGATGAAACGCCCTTCGACAAGCTCAGGGCAGGCTCCGGCCTACCGGCCCAGCGCGGTCTGGAACTGGTTGGCGTGGTCCTCCTCGTCGGCGAGGATGCCCTCCATCATCGTGCGCGAGGTGACATCGCCCTCTTTTTCGCACAGCTTGATGATGTCGCGGTAGAGGGTGATCGCTTCCTCCTCCGCCTCGAGGTCGAGCTTCAACATTTCGCGCAGGTTCTTGCCCGGCGTGATGGGATCCGGCTGCTTGGTGGGCGTCCCGCCCAGGTAGTCAATGCGCTCGCCCAGGGCCTCGGCGTGCTTCATCTCCTCGACCGCGACCTCCTTGAACATGTCAATCACCGGCAGGCTCTCCACCCCGGTGGCGGTGTAGTGCTGCATCATGTACTGCATCACCACCTGCAGCTCCCGCGCGCGCGCCTTGTTGAGTTGGTCCACGATCTTCTTGCTGGCCATCTCGCCTCTTTCCCCGCTGCTCCGACACCCCGGGCAGCGATTGAGTTGGGATCACGACGCTGACGGTTTTCGGCGACGCAGCAGCGGCGTCCTGCGGGCCGCTTGTCGGCGCGTCGCACATTCGCGCGCGGCGGCCAGCGGTTGCAGGCGGGCGCTCCCGGTCACGGCGAGGACGCGTCCTCCGCCCCGCCGGCCCCCCCGGCCGGGAAGCGCACGCGGAAGGTGGCGCCGCAGCCGGGCTCGCTCTCGACCGTGATCTCCGCCCGGTGGGCGTAGCAGATAGCGTTGACGATGGACAGCCCTAGGCCGGTGCCCTCCTCGGAGCTCTCGCGCGCATTGCTGGCGCGGTAGAATTCGTTGAAGATCTGCCCCACCTCCGCCGGCGGGATGCCGATGCCCGAGTCCGCCACCGTCAGCTCCACCTGGTCGCCGTCGGCGCGCGCGGCGAGCTTGACCCAGCCCCCGGCCGGGGTGTACTTGAGGGCGTTGGTGGCGAGGTTGACCACCAGTTGGGCCAGGGATTCGGGATCGCCGGTGACTGCCGGCAGCGCTGCCGGCACGTTGATCTCAAAGGCGACGCCCGCCTGCTGCGCGCGCGAGGTGAGGTCGGGGGCAAGGGCGGTGACGACCTCCGCCAGCCGCACCGGCCGCATCTGCTGCGACAGGTCCGCCTCGCGCGCGCGCGACAGCGCCAGCAGGTCGCGCGCCACATCTATCAGCCGGCGCAGGCGAACGCGCACGCGGGCCAGCGTCTGCTCCGCGGCGGCCGTGATCTCCCCCTTGCGCCGCTCCGCCACCAGCGCCACCATTTGCTCGATCGTCGCCAGCGGGGAGCGCAGCTCGTGGGCGACGCGCCGCATGTAGTCCGCCTTGGCGCTCTCGCTGCGGCGCAGCTGCTCGTTGGCGCGGCTCAGGTCCGCCGCCTTGTGCTCCAGCGAGCGGGAAAGGGACAGCACCTCCGTTTCGCGCTGGCGCAGGCGCGCCGTGATCGAGGTCGCGAAATAAGCGGTCAGCACCAGGGTGCTGGTGACCGCGAAGGCCGCGCCATAGACGAAGGCGGGGAGGAAGTGCACCTCCTCGGGCACGACGCCGTAAAGGTGATGGTGCGGGGCGCGGCCGGTGGCCTGGGCGGCCGCCAGGGCGGCGACGAGCAGGCAGGCGACAGCGGTGTGGCCGTAGGTGGCGCGGCGGGAGAGCAGGATGCTGGCGATGACGATGTGGAAGACGAAGTAGAAGATGAACGGGTTCTCGATGCCGCCGGCGAAGTAGAGCAGCCCCGCTAGAAACAGCAGGTCAATCGAGAGCTGGAGATTGGCGACGGCGGCGGCGGCAGCCGGCGCGGACCGGGGCAGCCGTTTGCCGATGGCCCACAGCAGGCCGTTGTAGGCGGCGAGACCGGCGGCGAGGGCATAAAGGGGGGCCAGCGGCAGGGGGACGCCGAAGCCCCAGCGGGTGATGGTGATGGCGGCGGCGACACCCGCGGCCGCGACCCACCGCAGGCGCCCGATCCACGCCATGCGCTCAATCAGCTCGCGCGTCGCCAACACCTCGCGCGTCGCCAACGGCTCGCGGGAGCCCGATTCCGCCTCGGCTTGCGGGTGCGCGCCCATGATCGAAAACCGGCCTGCCGCCCGCCGCTACGGCTGCGGCGACTTGCCCTCGAGCACCGCCGCCACCTGCGCCAGCAGCTGCTGCGGCTGGGCGGGCTTGTCCAGGAACGCCTGCACGGGCAGATACTCGCCGGGGGCGTAGGAGCCATCACCCTCCGTGGGGTAGAAACGCAGGGAAGTGGTATCGTGGATGGCGCTCATGATGATGATCGGGACCTCGCGCAGCGCCTCGTTGTCGCTGCCGCGCAGCTCCCACACGAAGTGGAAGCCCTCGGTGCCGGAGGGCATCATCACGTCGAGCAGTATCAGGTCCGGCCGCGCCGCGCGCATGGCCTCCCACGCCTTGGCCGGAGAGTCGGCGATGGCTACCTGGTAGCCCGCGCTCTCCAACACCGTCTTGGTCGCGTCGGCCGCGTCGAAATCGTCCTCCACCACCAGGATCTTCGCCTGCGGGGTCGCCATGTCACGCCTCCTGCGCGTCAGTCTGGTCGCTGCCGACGTGTGCTTCCACGCGCGCACCGCGTTTTCCCGCCCCAACGTCCGGCGATTTTGCCGCCGCTCATCCGTGCCCGTCCGCAGTCGGCTCCACTGCGGCGCGCCGGCCGCCTCCCCGCAGCAAGTGCAGCGCGCACTTCCAGGCCATGCGCGGCACCAGACGTAGGTTCGCGCGCCGCAGCACCACGTCGCGATAGGGGGTGCGCCCCGACACGCAGTCGAACAGCTCCTGGCGCAGGTCGCCGTCGCTGCGCGCCTCCGCCACGAACGGCGCCAGCAGCCCCCAGCGCGCCACCAGCGTCGTCAGCCACCGCACCACGCGCCCGTACTGAAGGTCGCCCGTCAGGTGGCGCTGCCCGCGCGCGAACTCCTCGAACGCCGCGCGCGAGATCCCCTGCTCGAGCATGGTTGCCGCCGCCGCCCACCCGGCCTCGATCCCGGCGTTGATGCCCTTGCCCTTGAAGGGACGCACCATCCCCGCCGCGTCCCCCAGCACCACGTAGCGGTCGCCGTAGAGACGCCGCGCCGGTCCCAGCGGAAACGATCCCTTGAACGCCCCCTGGATGTCGCACGCCGCCGGCAGCAGGCGCCCGGCATAGTGGGTCAGGAACCGGGTCAGGTCGGCCTCGCGCAACCGGGCGCCGGCGACGATGACGGTCGCATGGTTCCCCTTCGGCGCCAGCGCGCCGAACTCGAGCTTGCGCTCCGGCGGCAAGAACACATGGATGCGATCCTGCAGCAGGCCCGGGATGTACTCCAGGCCCGCCGGGTGCAGCTTGCACGCCAGCGTGTCCAGCGACCGCGGCGGGCGGTAGCCGGTGCCGCGAGCGAAAGCGCGGGCCGCGCCCGGATCAAGGCCGAACGCGCCCACCACCACATCGCCGTGGAAGGTGCCGCTGTCGGTGTACACAATGACCCCGTCACGGTTGACCTCGATGTCGCCGGCGCGCGCATGCACCACCTGGACGCCGGCGCGCTCCGCCGCCTCCAGCATCAGGCGGTCGAGCTGCACCCGCCGCAGCGCGGTCGCGCGCTCCCCCAGTTCGTCGCCGTCGAGCACGATCGCGTCGCCGTCCGCGTACAGCACGTAGCCGTGAATCTCCCGCTGCACCAGGTCCTGCGGCACCCTCACGCCCAGGCGCTCCTGGATCATCTCCAGCCCCGGCGGGGAGACGACGCCCGCGCACTGGTTCTGGTGCTCGCCGAAGCGTTTCTCCTCGATGAGGATGATGCGCGGCAGGCGGCGCAGGCGTTCCCCCTGGCGCGCCAGCGCCAGCGCGCAGGAGGTCCCGGCGGGCCCGCCGCCGACGATGATCACCGTCTGCTCCGGCCCCAGCGGCCCCAGGGGGTCGCGCGCAGGTGACACCGCCGCCCCCCGCGGTGCCGGCGCCGCCCGCGGCGGCGCGCGCAGCAGCAGGGCGCGCCCCAAGGCGCGGGCGATGTCCCCGTGCAAACGCGGGTCGAGCAGGCGCAGGGCGATCTCCCGGTAAGGGATGTTGCCGGTGAACATGCCCCACAGCACCTCGCTCAGGCGCTTGGGGCGCGCCGGGGCGGCCTGCTCCGCCCGCGCCACCGCCACGTGCGCGCGCGACACCCTCGGCGACGCGGAGATGATGTCGTGCAGCCGGAACAGCGCCCGCCCGTAGCGGTTGTCGCGCACGTAGGAGTCGCAGCGCGCGACGTAGTTGCGCTGCAGGCCCGCCGCCGTCAGGTCGCCGGCGATGATCGCGCGCGCCGCCCAGCACGCGGTGTAGAAGCTCGACTCGATGCCGTTCTTGAGGTAGCGCGCGACGTGGGCGTCGCCGATGATGACCAGGCGGTCGTGTGCCGCGGTGCGCGCCGCGGTCAGCGGCAGCCGCGGCGAGCAGCAGCAGTACTGGCACGGCATCTGCCAGTCCGCCGGCAGTCGCCGCCGTACGTAGGGAGAATGCAGGAACTCCTCCAGGTCCACCCGCCGCGGATCGTCCCCGACCAGGGTCACCGTCACATGCTCGCGCTTGGGGGTGATGGCGGCGAACTTGAGGTGGCGCCATCCCAGGGCGAAAATGAACACCCGGTCCCCCATCTCGCGCGCGATGAACTCCGGCTCCACCGGCACCTCCGCCTGGAAGGCGCGCACGACCTGCGGCGCGCGATAGCCGAAGCCCAAGCCCTCGAACAAGCGCCCCAGGTTGCTGTTGACGCCGAACGCGCCGACCACGATGTCGGCCTCGTGCTGCGAGCCGCCGCGGCAGGTGACGAGGTGGGGCGCCGCCGCCGCCGCGGGCAGCGCCACGTCGGTGACCAGGGCATTGACGTAGGTGAGGCCGCGCTTCTCCGCCTCGCGCAGCAGGAAGTAATCGAAGCCCTCCTGGGCGGAGGGATACATGCCGCGCGGCCCGGGGCCGCGGAAGGTGCTGTAGAGCTCGACCCCGGGGGGGCGGGGGATGTCCACCGCGCCGCCCAGGGTCTCCAGGCAGTAGCCCTCGATGCGGCGCTGGATGACGTGGCGCGGCAGCTCGATGCCGAAGCGCCGCATGTTGCGCACCAGCGAGTCGGGGATGACCCCGGCGCACATGTTGCAGCCCGCCGGCCCCGGTTTCTCGAAGCTCTTGTGGTCGAAGAGGGTGATGTCGAAGCGCTGCCCGGCTTGCGCCGCCAGCGTGCTCAGCCAGATGGCGCAGAAGCTCCCCGCCGGCCCTCCGCCCAGGATGGCCACGCGCGGCGGTCGCCCGCCGTTGCCTCTTACGCCCGCTCGCCCCGATGCTGCCGTCATGTCATAGCCACCTACTCGTCGCCCGCCGCCGCTCCCCGGCTGGAGAACGTACACTCCGCCGCTATCTCCCGACAGAGAGTGTAGTCCATCCTTCGCCCGCCTGACAAGCCGTCGGGGCAACGGGATTCCGGACGGCGGGGAGCCGCGGCTGGGGGGCAGGGGCACGCCTGCGGGACCGGACAGGGCATCACTTCCCCACGCCCCGCTTGGCGTGGCAGGTCTGGCAAGCATCGGCGCCGTGGCACAGGCCGCAGAGTTCGGGCCGGTCGCTGCCGGCGACGAAGTGCTGCTCGGGGAGCCAGTCCTTGGCGTCGTGCGTGGGCGGGGCCATCGCCCCGTGACAGGTGGTGCAGATGTTCTTAGTCTCGGCCCTGCCCTTGCCCGTCGGCCCGTGGCAGTGGCTGCACGCCGCGCTGCCCTTCGTCGCCTGCGTACCGTGGCCGGCGAGCCAGTCGTCGGGGTGGGGCATGGCCAGGCCATGGCACTTGGCGCACTGGGCCGCGGCGTGGCAGGCGGCGCACTTCTGCTGCGCGGCCCCGGACGCGGCCTGGGCGCCGTGGGCGGTCGGCCAGTCCTTGGCATGCGGCATCTTCACCCCGCGGTGACACGCCGTACACAAGCTCTCGGTGTGGCAGTTGCGGCACGACGCCGGGGCCGACTTGGCCTGGGCGCCGTGGCGGGCCACCCAATCTTGGGCGTGCGACTTGGGCAACGTGCCGCGATGGCAAGCGGAGCAGAAGCTGGGTTCGTGACAGCGATTGCAGGTCTGGGCGTCGCGGCGGGCGACCGGGCGATGGCCCTTCAGCCACTGCGGGGGATGCGGCATCTCCACCCCATGGCACGAGCCGCAGAACTTCTGCTCGTGACAGATGTTGCAACCGGCGCCCGCCGCCAGCGCCGTCTTGCCGTGCGTTTGCTGCCAGCGCTGATCGTGCGATGCAGGCGTTCCCGCTTGCGAACGGTGGCACGACTGACAGAACTCGGGGTGGTGGCACTGGGCGCAATCGCCCTTGCCCGCGTTCACCGCGGCGCCGTGGAGTATTCGCCACCGTGGGCCGTGGTTCTGGGGCAGCGCCTTGCGGTGGCAGCGCGTGCAGTACTCGTCGGTATGGCAGACCTGGCAGCCTTTGGGATTGGCGCGGGCGGAGCCGGGGTGGGTGCCCCGCCAATCGTCGGGATGATGACGATAGATGGCGTGACAGTCGGAGCAGAACGTCTGCTCGTGGCAGCGCGCGCAGTCCTTGGGATCTTGGCGGAACTTCTGGGGATGGGTGCTGATCCAGTCGAGGGCGTGCGCCCGCTTGAGGGCGTGGCAGTCCTTGCAGAAGGACAGCTCTGCCCCCTCGCCGGGCAGCGCATGGCACACCCGGCAGCTCTGGGGCTTGGCGCGGAATCCCTGGGGATGCTCGCGCAGCCAGTTGCCGGCGTGGGGATTGGCGGCGCGGTGACAGTTGTCGCAGAAGCTGGCGCCGTGGCAGCGCCGGCACGACTGCCCGTGCTGGCGGATGTTCTCCTTGTGCGCCTCCGCCCACTCCGGGCTGAAGGTGGCGGGGCCGCGCGTCCCCAGCACGACGTGACAGGTCGAGCAGTTGTTGGGCGCTTGCTTGCCGTCGTGGCACTTGAAGCAGGTCTGCATGCGCGGGGTGTTCTTGAAGGCTGCCTGCGGCCCATGTACGACTTCGGCGTGACAGGTGGTGCACTGGATCCCGCGGTCCCAGTGCGCCTGGTGCGTGATCTGCAGGTCGTGATAGACCACCAGGTTGCGGGTGCGAGGATGGCAGACCTTGCAGTTGGCATCGGGCACGTGGGCCTGGATGGCGGAGCTGCGGACTTCACCGCGCACGTGCAGATAGACCTGGCGCAGGGCGCCGACCTTGCCGCGGAACATGTTGATGGTGCCGGGCATGATGTGGCACGCGCCGCACGCGACGTCCTTGTGCGAAGACACGCGCCAGGTGTGCACCGGCGCCCCCATCTCGTGGCACGACATGCAGAACAGCGGCCGGCTGGTTTCGTGCAGAGCGACGCCGCCCCCGGTGGTCGCCGCCGCCACCACCGCCAGCAGCGCCCACAGGGGAATCCGCAAGCGCGTCCGCGGCAAGCGCAGCCGCCACTTCAAGACGCCCCCCAGCCGATTCCACATCCTGCCTGCGATCGCTTTCGTCATGGTGCATACGCGGCCCGCGGGGCCGCCAACCAGTCTTGTGCCCCAGAGTCATCCGCCGCCGCCCCGACGGCCGTGCCTATTCGGCACCGCCGCCATCGTGCCTGCCCTCCGGCGGCGCGGCCAGGCCGTCGTTCCCCCTGCGGGCGGCGATGCGCTCCCACTCCAGGGGGTGGTTCTCGCGCAGCTCGTGGAGCCCGACCTTGCCGATCAGCCAGATGCGGCTCATGGGGAAGACCGAGGGATTCCAGTGCACATTGTACATATGCCAGATGATGATCGCCAGAAAGGCCAGGATCGCCTCCCAGCCGTGCACGATCAGCGCCACGTCCATCAGCCACTTGGGCAGCACCGCCAGGCTCGCCAGCGGCGACCACAGCAGCGCCCCGGTGGTGATCATGATCACCGACCCCCACGCCACCGCCAGGTACTCGAACTTCTCGATGTAGTTGTAGCGGTCGAAGGCCGGGCGCGTGGGGGTGAGGCCGAAGTAGAAGCCCAGCATATGCACCACGTTGACCGCATCGCGTAGCCCAGGCAGCAGTTGGCGGAACTCCCAGTGGCCGCGCCGCGAGAACAAAACGTACGCCAGGTGGTAGATCACCAGCGCGATCAGCAGCAGGGCGGCGCCGCGGTGGATCACCGCCCGGGCCCCCGCCCCGCCCAGCGCCGTCACTACCCCGCGCGAGATCTCCGCGCGCGGTAGCAGCAGCGGAAAGCCGGTGATGATCAGGGCCGCGAAGCTGGCAATCAACGTCCAGTGCTGGAGGCGCTGGTTGAGGGTGAGGCGTTCGAACTGCGGCTCCTGCTCCCCCGGGGCCAGGCGATGGGCGGGCCCGAAGCGCCGGCGCACCCGCGCCAGCAGGTCGAGACCGATGTAGGCGAGGAATGCGAGGATGAGCCCGGCGACGAAAAGCTGGTAAGCGACCCGCACCCAGAACACCGCGCGGTCCTGGGTCGGCGACGGCTGCAGGTGGATGGCGCCGAC
The DNA here is from genome assembly GCA_035527535.1 of Armatimonadota bacterium. Taxonomy (NCBI): domain Bacteria; kingdom Bacillati; phylum Armatimonadota; species Armatimonadota bacterium. The sequence goes on along the minus strand of DATLAK010000088.1, from coordinate 15,605 downwards.
GGCGAAATTGACCCCCGCCCCGGGATGACAGGCGCCGCAGGTCCGGGGCAGGTTGGCCGAGTTGACGGTGGACCTGGGATCGTGCGAGGGCAAAATGAAGTGCGCGCCGTGGCAACTCGCGCAGTTGGCGGTGCGGCTGGAGCCGAGCTCGGTGGCGGCGCCGTGGTAGCTGCCGAGGTAGCTCACGAGGCGCCCGGCGGGCAGCGCGTAGCGGCGCTGCAGCCCGGGGTCGTCGTGGCAGGCGACACAGGTGGCGACGACGCTCCCGCGCGCGATGGCGGGCACCCCGTGGCGTCCATTGCCGGGGTGTTCGGGATGGCAGTCCGCACACCCCGGAACGTCGGCGTTGCCCGCCAGCGCCTCCGTGCCGTGTATGCTCTCTCGATAGTCGCGGGCGATGCGGGGATGGCAGGCGCCGCAGGTAGCAGGGGCTCCCTGGCGCCCGAGGCTGGAGCTGACGGCCCCCGGGGGCTTGATATCATGGGCGCCGTGGCAGTCGCGACAGGTGGGTGCGCCTTTCCGTCCCTGCTCGCGGACGCGTTGATGCAGGCCTGCTGGTACGCGCTCGCGCCCCGGCGGCGCCGGCAGCGACTCGACGTAGTGGCAGCGGGTGCACTCCACGCGTGCGATCGCCCCCCGGTGGGGCAGCGCGGCGACGTCGCGGTGGCACGCCACGCACTCCAGCGCGCCGTGCGCCGAGGCGTGGATGGCCTCGGCGTCAACGTAGAGCGAGACTGTCCGCCCCGCCGCCGCAGCTTCCAACTGGGGATCGCCGTGGCAGGCCAGGCACGTCTCGTTGCTCAACCCCGCCGACGGCGCGAGCGGCGCCGCCGCCACGCCGGTCAGCATCGCCGCGGCCAGCGCGAGAGCGACCGCTAAGCTGGTATGGAAACGTCGCACTTGCTACGACCCGCTGGCGTAGGAGTGCAGGCTCTCGGAGAAGGCCGCCAGCAGGTTGACGCCGAGGAACGTAAACATGATGATGGCGAAACCGATGACCGCGACCCAGGCGAGCCTGGCGCCGCGCCAGCCGGAGCGGAAGCGCGCGTGGAGGTAGAAGACGTAGATGAACCAGGTGATGAGCGACCACGTCTCCTTGGGGTCCCACCCCCAGTAGCGCCCCCAGGCGTCGTAGGCCCAGACCGCGCCGGTGATGTTGACCAGGGCCAAGAAGGGGAAGGCGAAGGCGATGCAGCGATAGGTCGCCTGGTCGAGGTCGGCGGGGGCCGGCACCCGGCGCAGCCACGAACCCGGCCCCGGCCAGCGGCTGCGCACCAGGTACAGCACCGCCAGCGCCGTCGCCACTGCGGCGGCGCCGTAGCCGACCACGGCGGTGAATACATGAAAGATGAGCCAGTTGCTCTTGAGCACCGGCATCAGGGTCTGGGCCGCCTTGAGCTCCGACGACAGGCTCGACCCGTAGCCCAACAGCCCGACCGCGATCAGCAGCGCCAGGCTGCCCGCCGGGCGCAGGTCGCCCCGCGCTGCCGCGTAGCGCCACTCGAAGACCAGGTACACCGCCGCCACCGCCCACGCGAACGCCAGCAGGTACTCGTACAAGCTGACGTAGGGCACGCGCCCGGCAAGGATCCCCCGTGCGACCAAGGCGGCGGTGTTGGCTCCCAGGCCCAACCACGCGACCGCGGAGGCGAGTTGCCCCACGCGCCGCGCCTGGGAGGCGGCGTAGATCACATAGACCACCGCCGCCCCCAGGTAGAGCCCGAAGGCGAGCCTTACCAGTGTCCCTTCCGTTGTTTCCATCTCGCTGCTGCTGCGTCCCGGCCGCCGCGGCTACCCTTGCGGCTTCTCGAAGCGGTGGCTGCCCTTGGGCATGTGGCAGCGTACGCAGTCCTTGGCCGCGGCGTGCTGCGCTCCGGTCAGATTGGCGGCGGGGTGGCAGCCCGCGCACAACTCGTCGGCCGGCTTGCGCAATTGATGCGCCTGCGCGCCCACGCCGTGGGGCTCGTGGCAGGTGGTGCAGGTGACGCCCTGCGCGAGGTGCTTGCTTCGCACCAGGTCGTTGTACTGGGTATAGCGCGCGCCGAGCTCGGTCTCGGCGTCGAGGGTGAACTTCTGCGACAGGTCCTCGCCCGGCATGAACCCAGCGGCAAACGGTAGCCCGTCGGCGTCCTTGCCGCGGGCGTGACACCGGCCGCAGGTCATCGCCTGCCGTTCGGGCGCAAGCTGCTTGGGGCGGACGATGGAGGCGAGCTTGTCCTTGCTCTTCATGTGATCGGCGCCGGGGCCGTGACAGGCTTCACAGCTCACCCCCGCGTCGCTCCACTGCCCCGCCGCCGCGTCATAGCCGGTGGTGTGGCATCCCAAGCACGACTTGCGCGCGTCCTCGGCCGCGAGCGGCGCCCACTTCTTATCGTGGACATCCCACTCGCCCGGCAGCGCCTTGAGGTCCTTGCTGAGGTAGGCCTGGTAGCGCTCTCCCTTGCCCAAGACATAGGCGACGTCGCCCTGCTTGAAGCCGGGGGCGGTGGAGAAATCGCCGACCAGCTTCAAGTCCCCACCATGGGCGGAGACGGCCCACAGGGCGCACGCGTGGGGCGTGCCCGGCTGCGCCTTGACGATCTCCGCATGGGTGCGCTGATGGCACATGTTGCAGACCTTGATGCCCGCATAACCCGGCAGGCCCTCCCGCCCGAACGCGGGTATAGCCAAGACCGCGATCGCCGCGAGCACGCAAATGGCGATAATTCCAGCCGTCCTCTTCACTTGCTCTCCACCTCCTCGCGGGCGTCAAGCTCGACGCCCAATACCTTGACCATGTCCTGCGCGCCGGGGCCGAGCCCCATCGCGCTTGCTCCCACTGTTATCATCGTCCGCCCGCCCTGCGGAGTGAGGATCACCGCGAACTCCCGGCGGGTGACGAAAAACGCAACCAGGCTGCCCATCACCATCAGGATGAACCCGCCCCAGACGATAGGTACGCCGGGGTCGCGGTGCACCCCCAGCTGCACTTGCGTGCCCCCGCCCGCGGACACCAACTCGAAGTGGGCGCCCTTGTAGTCGAGCCCGCCGGCGCCGACCCAGCCGAGGTCACGCCGGTCGGCGCTCACCGAGCCCGATTCATCCACCCGCACCTGTGCGGCCGGCGCCGCTTCGCTGCCGTCGCCCGCGGGCGCCAGCCGAAAGTCGCGCACCCACACCAGCCAGGGGGGATTGCCGATGCGCTTCACGCTCCTCATGAAGTCAACCCGGCCCGCACGGTCCACCACGATCGGCAGGTAGCTCACTTCTCCGTCCCTGGTCACCTCCACCGCGTAGCCGGGGGCGGAGGATATGCTGCTCAAGACGATGTTGGTTCCGTTATGGCGCAGCGGGCGATTCATGCGGATGGTGTATTCCCGCACCACCTTCCCGTGCTCGATGACCTGGGTCTTGGCCCAGTACTCCGATGCCTCGCCGGTGGGGGTGGTCTCCGTGCCCGCATCGAGCAGGCGGACGCCGAACGAGCGCTCGCCCATTTCCACCTGGTAGGTCCCGCCGGTGGCGATGGGGGCCACGCGATCGAAGCCGCGCGACGGCAGGCGCCCGTAGGCCGCCCCCAGCAGCACGATGACCACACCCGCGTGCACCACCAGCGAGCCCCATGCGCGCGCCCCTCCGCGCCGCGCGCGCAAGGCCCGCTCCTGTGACTCCTCCGCCGCGACCGGCAGAACACGATAGCCCCGCCGTTGCAGCACTTGCGTCAGCCGCTCGTAGGCGGCCTCCGGCCCCAGCTTCAGATTCCAGGTCGCCGTCGAGCGCTGCCCACGCACCTGCGCCGAACTCAGCGGCCGCGCTTGCGTCCCGCCGACTCGCAGCAGACGCCCCAGCCGCTGCACCGAACAGGCGACGAGGCTCGCCGCCAGCACCGCGAAGAGCGCCCAGAACCACCACGCACCGAAGACATCGGTCAGCGACGACTTGGCGATCAGCTTGCCGAGCGGGGCGCCCAACAGCCGCTGATAGGCCTCGCCCTGAGCTCGCTGTGGAATGATAGTGCCCAGGGCCATGACCGCGATCAGCAGCCCCAGCACCCATAGCATCAGGTCCACCGAATACAGCCGTGCCCAGGGCGAGGCGCGCTTCTCGGGGCCGGCGCTGTGCGCGCCGGGGGTCTCCGGGCCACCGGCGGCGAGCCGCTTCGATTCGTCGTTTTCGGTCATGGCTCAAGCGAGGCAGGCCGCGCCTCGGACAATGGAGCGCGGCCTGCCCGTATGATCGTGCTGTTTTTCCTTTTCCGCAGCGCGCTCGTATTCCCTGTGCGCCGCGCAGGGCACGCGTTAGAACTGCTTGCGCACCCCCAGGCGCCACAGGTCATAGGAGCCGTCCTGGGTGGCGTCGTTGCCGTTCTCCCACTCGCGCTTCTGGAAGCTCAACGCCAGCTCGGTGTAGGGGTCAACCAGGTAGCCGACGCCGATCCACTGGTCCCTGACGGTGATGCCGAACGGGTTGAGGGTCAACGCCAGCCCGTCGAGATCGGGATCCTGGTCAATGTAGTCCCCGAGGTTGTTGGCGATAATGCGGCCGTCGCTGCGCGTGCGGTCATAGCGCCCGAACAGGCGCAGCCGCGGCGTCAGCCAGTGGGAGGCGTTGAGTCGCCAGAGCTTGGCGTCGTAGCTGAAGGTCGCCAGTGAGTCGATCAGCGGAAAGACGATGCCCTCCTCAGTGCCCGGGCCCTCCGGCGGCAGCAAGGTGAAGTCGTCGACGCCGTAGGTGACGTCGCTGGTCACGTCGCCCTGCTGCTGGTAGTAGCCGCCAGTCAGCTTCGTGCGCCGCCCGGCGGTGTAGAAGAGCTCGCCGCCGGTGGTCTTGGACTCGTCGCCGCTGTCGCGGAGGACGCCGAGCAGCGGCTCGCTGACGGTGAAGGAGCGGTCGAGCTTCGAGTACATGAGGCTGCCCATCAGCTCCGGCGTCAGGCTGTAGGTGGCGACCGCCGAGAGCATCTTATCGTCGGTCGGCGGCGCGATCCACCGCGACGGGTAGGCGATGTCGGGCGGCGACGCCGGGTCGAAGTTGGGCCCAAGGTCGGTGGTGGCCTTGCGATAGCGCACGTTCACGCTCAAGCCGCTGGGCAGGTTGGTCCGGGCGCTCGCGCTCCAGGTGTCGGTCTTGCTGTTGGCGGGCACCGCCTCGTGCACAGTGGTGCGGTCAACGTCCTCGCGCTTGAACCCGGCGCTCAAGGTCGTCCACGGCAGGCCGCCGTAGCGCAGCTCGGCGCGGGTGGTGTCGCGCTTGCGCGACAGCGACTCGTCGTTGAGGGCCTGCGCCCCGTTGTCGAAGTCGCTGGAGTAGAAGCTCGCCACCAGGCGCAGGTCGGGGGTCAGGCGCCAGCTCGCGCCACCGCCCGTGCTGTCAATGTTAAGGGTGGTGCCGTTGTAGAGGTTGGCGCGCTCCCGCTTGCGCCACTGGCCGTTGAGGGCAAGGGCGTCGCTCGGGGCGGCCGTCGCGGTTACCTCGTCAATGCGCGTGCGGGTGTCGGATACGCTGAACAGCGGCGCCGTCCCGTTGTACACGGAGGACAGGCCGGCGAAGTTGTAGTAGCCCTGCGGCGCCCGGTTCTCGAACTGCCCCTCGGTGTGCAGGTAGCGGACGGCGCCCTTGCCGAGCCCGACCTCGGCCCCGCCCGTCGCCAGCGTAGTCACGCGGTTGATGGGCTCGGTGGTCTGCACCTTGTGGCACGCGCCGCAGCGGTCGAGGAAGAGGAACTGCTGATCGCCGGTCTCCGACTCGCGCCAGTAACTGGCGAGCCACTTGACGCTGCGCAGCTTGGGGCAGCGCGCCGCGAGTTTGATGTCGGTGACCTTGCGCTCGATCGCAAAGTCGTCCTTGCCGTTGGTGAGGTCGCTGAAGCTCACGGGCTGGGGAGCGCCGCGCTGGCCCCCGATGTTAACCGGGCTGTTCACGTCGCCGACGTCGTTGAACCGCGGCTCGCGATGGGTGAGTGCGCTGTACTTGATGTTCGCGCTCACCGTGGGGCCACCGAAGTAGGCCTCGGCGGTCTCATCGCCGGCGGCGGGATCGAGCACGCGCAGGTGGAAGTCGCTCTTGGCGGCGTACTGGTCGAGGCCGAGCTTCACGCGCGGGAACTCGTAGTTCTTCCCGTCATACTCGCGCACGTAAGTCGGGTTGCCGCTGGGGTCAATGCTGCCGAGCTCCAGGTCGCTGAAGCCCCAGCCGGTGTCGCCGCCGCTGAGCGCCAGCGCCGTCAGGGCGGAGGCGCCCCAGAAGGGGCCGGAGTTGACGCCGCGGGCGGTGCCCAGCGGCAGGTCGGCGGCGGGCGGGCTGCCCGGCATGAAGGTCGGATAGTTGGTGCCGGACGGGAGATCGGTGCCATGGATCCGGGAGTGGCAGCTCGTGCACCGGTTATAGAGGGCCTCGACGCCGCGGATGCCCTCGGCCTGCCCCGCCGCGCCGCCGGCGGCAGCCACCAGCGGGCTGCGGTGGGCGTCGTGGTGGCCGGCATGGCACTGCAGGCACAGCATCGGCTCGTCCACCCGCAGCAAGCGGTCGTTCTGGGAGCCATGCGGCTTGTGGCAGACCGTGCAGTCCTCGGTCACCGGCGGGTGCTCGCCCATGAATGGCCCCGCCTTCTCGGCGTGGCAGCGGTAGCACATCTCGGAGTTGGATTCCGCCGGCAGAAGGTTGCGCTGGTCGCCGTGCACGTTATGGCAGTCGGTGCAGGTCATCTTGCCCTCGGCAATGGGGTGATGTGAGGGCAGCCGCCCCTCCGCCACCTGCTGGGGATGGCATTGATTGCACAGCTCCGACTCCGGCCGCGCCAACATCGTCCGCCCCTCGCCGTTATGGGGATCGTGGCAGGTCAGGCACCCCTTCTGCAGCTTCGCGTGGGAGCCGGTGTGCCACAGCATCTGTTGGCCGCCCTGGTGACAGGACAGGCAGATGGCGCTGGCCTGGTCGCCGGACATATCCTTCATGTAGGGCGGGTGAGCCGACGGGTCTTCCAGGTGCGCGGCGGTGCCGCTGTGGCAACCGCCGCAGCCCTGGCGGTCGGCGGCCAGGTGTGACGCGCCGGCGGTGCGACGATGCACCGTCTTGACCCAGGAGTCCACCTGGTCCTCATGGCAGGCGGCGCACTGCGCCGCCACCTCCGGCACCGGCACCGGGCGCTCGGCCGGAACGTCCGCATACGCCCGCCAGGCGAGCGCGACGACCGCCAGCACGCCCAGGCTGGTCAGGTGGTGCCATGGCCGCGCGTGCAAGGCGTGTAGGCGCCGCCGCACGCCGGCCGACAGCCGGGCAGTACAGCTATGAGTCCAGGTGAACATGATCGCATCCTCCCGTGTTGGAGTGATCTAATGTGCTGGTGACGCTCCGGCCAGCGTCGGTTGTGATCTCAGGTTGGGCGGCCGCATCGGCGGAGAGGGCGAAAAGCTCCTTCACCGCCGCCGACATGGTGAAACGGCTGCCATTCGGGTGCGCGCGCAAGGCGGCGGTCGGCGCGTGCAGCAGTCGCTTGACCAGCAGGCCGGTCAAGCGCTCGACCGCCTCCAGGTCCTCGGGGGCGAGGTGGCTCATCCGGGCCTGAATCTGCTCCAGGCACTCCCGGCGCACCGCGTCGCCGCGGCGATGCAGGCTGCGGATGAGGGGCACGATATCGTCCCGCTGCCGCCAGTCCTCGAAGGCCTGGACTTCCTCGGCGATGATGCCGCGCACGGCGCTGACCTCACCCTCTCGCGCCTTGGCGTTCTCCGCCACCACCGGTTCGAGGTCATCGAGATTGAACAGGCGCACCCCCGCCACCGCACCGGCGCGCGGCTCGACGTCGCGGGGGACGCTGACATCAATGACGACCATGGGGCGCGCGGCCCGCCCCGCCATCGCCCGCCGCACCTGCTCGGCGTCGAGGATGAAATGGGGCGCCGCGGTGCAGGTGATGACGAGGTCGGCGGCGCCCAGCAGGGCAGGCAGATTGCCGATGGTGTCGGCGCGGCCGTCCAAGCGCTCCGCCACCGCCTGCGCATGCTCCAGGGTGCGATTGGCGACGGTGATGGGGGCGGCGCCCTGGTGGGCGAGGTGCTTGGCGGTCGCCTCGGCGATGCGCCCGGCGCCGATCACCAACAAGGAGCGGCCCCGCAGAGCCTGCCCCGAGTCAGTCGAGGGGTCGCCGAACAACTCGGCCGCCGCGCGCGCCGCGCAGTGGCCGACGGAGAAGATGCCGGAGGCGATGCGGGTCTCGGCGCGGGCGCGCTTGCCGGCGCGCAGCGCGTGATCCCACAAACGTCTGAGCAGGCGTCCCGCGCAGCCGGCGTCGCGCGCGGCCTGGAAGGCGCCCTTGACCTGCGCCAGGATCTCGTGTTCGCCCAGAATGAGCGAATCCAAACCCGCCGTCACTTCGCACAAGTGGGTCGCCGCCTCGAGCCCGCACCGGGCGTACACTTCATGCGCGGGGATGGCGGCGCGCACGCGCGCATCCGCCACCAGCAACTCGAGCGCGGCCGCGCGGGGATCATCCGTGCGCCGGCTCACGAAATAGATCTCGGTGCGGTTGCAGGTGGAGAGGATGACGCACTCGCTGGCTCCCAGGCACCGCCGCGCGCGCTCCAGCATCTGCGGCAGCGCCTGCGCGGCCACCGCTACCTTCTCCCGCCGCTGCACCGGCGTGCGCCGGTGGCTGATGCCAACGACGTGAATCACGATGATCGTTCCCTCCGAACGCTGGCGCCCTCGGCCTTGCCCTCGGCGCCGGGCGCGCGCAGCAACAGGGACACCAGCCCCTGCAGTGGGCTCACATTCTCGACGCTGGCTCCGCGCGGCTGCAACAGGATCTTGTTGGTCAGGTTGAGGATGGAGCGCACGCCCGCCCCCGCCGCCAACTCCGCAGCCGCCTGCGCGCGGTCGTCGTCCACCGCCACTATGGCCACGCTCAGATCCAACTCCTTGGCGAGCAGCGGGAGATCCTTGGCCGGCTTGATGATGAGCCCGTTGACGTGGCGCCCCACATGCCTGCCCTCCTCGCAAAATGCCGCCGCAATCGCGCATCCCACGGCGCGGAACTCCTCAATCAAGCGCGGGTACTTGGCCAGGCGCTTACATCCCAGCCACGCCGCCTGGCGCAGCTCGTCCAGCCCCGCCGCCCGCCGCAGGTTTTCGCTGAGAACGCCAACCCGGTAACCGGCGCTGCGCCGTCCCCAGGTGCCAACGCTCGACAGGTCCTTGCGCACCAGCGCCGCCGAGGTGCCGACGCGCAGCGCCAGCTCCGCCGACACCACCGTCTCCACGCCCTCGCGCGCCAGTTCCTGCAGCGCCATCAGGTACGCGGGCAGGCGACGTACCAAGCGCGGCGCCAGGTCGGCGCAGGCGCCGGTCTCGCGCGCCGACCTCAGGTCCCGCAGTGCCCCCAGCAGCGAACTGCCGCTATGGGCCAGCCCCAATCGCTCGGCGAGACCGCACTCGAGGTCACCGTCCGCTCTTGATTCCAGAACCAGGCAGTGGTCCGAGCGGCACTCGCGGCACGACTCGGCCCCGCCGCCCTTCACACACTCGTAGATCGCGCAGGGAGCGCATTCCCGGCGCGCCGTCGCGGCGTTGCCGCGGACGCACGCGGGGCAGCGTCCTTTGACAAAGTGCTCGCAGGAGGAGCAGCTTACCAGCCCGCACACCCCGTAGGGAGCGCGCCGCCACACATCTTGAGGTATGCTCAACGCTCTCATACCAGACGCCACCCCATCACCAGGCCGCCCCCTCGCGACCTGCCCTCTCTTGTGAGATTTGGCACTAAGCTATCAATTCTTCCCCTTCGGGCCGACTCCTTCCGTCACTGTGGAGTTTGTGATATGTTTCTTTAGGCCCGCACACTCAATGCCGCCATCCGCCCGTCGCGAACACACCCGCGTCCGCCAGGATCCGAACGGCGGAGACAGAACATCCGGAGAACCATCCTGTCGCTATTGACACAGGCCCGGAGTTGAGGAATAATAGTAAGCGAGTTATCCTATTTGTCTGGTAGGCAACCATGATCAGGCCCTCAACACGCGCCCGTTACGCCTTACGCGCAATGGTCGAACTGGCCCTGCACGAGGATGCGGGGCCCATGCTCTTGCGGGATGTCGCGCACGCGCAGCGGATTTCACCCAAGTACCTGGAGCAGCTCGCGATCCCGCTGCGTCGCGCGGGCTTGCTTCAGGCCGAACGCGGCCCCCACGGCGGCTACGCACTGGCGAAGCCGGCGGCGGAGATAGCGGCCGGGGAGATCATCGAGGCGGTAGAGGGGCCGCTGGATCTCCTGGACTGCGTGCGCTCAGCGCAGGCGTGCGATCGCAGCCAGACCTGTGCTGCCCAGCGCCTGTGGTCGCGGGCGAGCCAGGCCATAAGCGACGTGCTCTACGGCGCCACCCTCGCCGACCTGCGCCAAGAACAGCTCGCGGCGCAGCGGGAAACCGCGCCGTGCTACCAGATCTGACACCGCCGGCGCCAGCGGATGCTCGCCGGTGGTGACGGCGCTCCAGGAGGGCACCGACATGATCCGCCCGGTGTGCAAGCCGCAGATCATCGCCCTGTCGCTCGCTTCGTTCGAGCAGCAAGCGGGGGCGCTGCTGGCGGGGGCGGCGTCATGAGCGGGGCCGACAACCAGCATGAGGATCGCGGCATCGGCGAGCGCCGCCGGCGGGAAACCGCGGCGTGCCGCGCGACCCTGATCTTGCGCGCGCCGCATCGGGAGCAGATGGCGCAACATGCGCGCGACGCCTACCCGGGGGAGTGCTGCGGCGTTCTCCTCGGCACCCGCCGCGAGGGCGCGGTCTGGGTGTCCTCGGTGCATGCGGCCGATAACCGGTGCGCGGACGCGGAGCGCGACCGCTACGAGATAGACCCGCGTGCGATCCTGTGGCTCGACCACGCGGCGGCGGAGCAGGGCCAAGCGGTCGTCGGCTTCTACCATTCCCACCCCGACCATCCGCCGCGGCCGTCGGCAGCCGATGCCGCCCAGGCGTGGCCGGAGTACATCTACGTGATCATGGCCGTGGCCGCCGGGGAAGACACGGAGCTCACCGCGTGGGTGTTCGACGACGAGCGCAAGGTGTTCACCGAGCATCCGATCCGGGTGCGGGCGTAGGCGCAAGGGAAGCCAGGAGGTAAGACAGGACAATGGCAGTCAAAGTGAGAATCCCGACCCCGTTGCAGTCGTTGACCAACGGCGAGCCGGAGGTGCGGGGCCGCGGTTCGATCCTGCGCGAGGTGCTAGCGGACCTGGAGGCGCAATTCCCCGGCATCAGGGGGCGCCTCTACGATGAAGCGGGCAACCTGCGGCGCTTCGTCAATCTCTATGTCAACGACGAGGACGTCCGCTTCTTGCAAGGCGAGGATACGGCGGTGGGCGAGACTGACGAAATCTCCATCATCCCCGCCATCGCCGGCGGGCGCGCGGTGGACACGACATGGCGCTGAGCGACGAGCAGGTGGAGCGCTACAGCCGCCACCTCCTGCTGCCCGAGATCGGCGGCCGCGGTCAGCGGCGCCTGCTGGAGGCGAAGGTGCTGGTGGTGGGGGCCGGCGGGTTGGGCTCGCCGTCCGCCCTCTACCTGGCGGCGGCGGGGGTCGGCACGCTCGGCATCGTGGACAGCGACGCGGTGGACCTCAGCAACCTCCAGCGCCAGATCCTGCACGGCTCCTGCGACGTCGGGCGCCCCAAGACCGCATCCGCGGCAGCGCGCCTGCGCGAGCTCAACCCCGACGTCCGGGTCATCGAGCACCGCCACCGCCTGACCTCGCACAACGTCATGCAGGTGCTGGCGGACTATGACTTCGTCCTCGACGGCAGCGACAACTTCGCTACCCGCTACCTGGTCAACGACGCCTGTGTGCTCGCGGGCAAGGGCCTGTCCCACGGCTCCATCCTGCGCTTCGAGGGGCAGGTGACGACCATCGCCCCGGGCGGGGGGCCGTGCTATCGCTGCCTGTACCCGGAGCCGCCGCCGGCGGGGCTGGTGCCAAGCTGCCAGGAGGCGGGGGTGCTGGGGGCGGTGGCGGGCGTGATCGGGGCGCTGCAGGCCGCGGAAACCATCAAGTGGATTCTGGGCGCGGGCTCGCTGTTGGTGGGGCGTCTGCTGGTATGTGACCTGCTGCGGGTCAGCTTCCGCAAGCTGCCGCTGCGGCGCGACCCCGACTGTGCCCTGTGCGGAGAGCGCCCGACCATCACCGAGCTGATTGACTACGAGGAGTTCTGCCGCACGCGATCAGGGTAGGGGCGCACCAACGAGGCAAAGGCAATGGCAACCAAGGCGATCAAGTTGATCTTCCCCCAGGAGCTGATCCAGGAGCCGGTGACTTTCCGCATGGCCAAGCAGTTCAACCTCGTGCCCAACATCCGCCGCGCGCGGGTGACCGAGAGCGTAGGCGAGCTGGTGCTGGAGCTGGAGGGCGCGGAGCAAGACATCGAGCAGGGCATCCGCTACCTCCAGCAGCAGGGTGTGCAGGTCACCGACGCCGCCGGGGACATCCTCGAGTAGCCGGCGCCGGAGCCGACCCCGGGGGTCCATCTCCTCCATCGGCGCGAACCGGGGGTTTCGCCAGTAAGTGACATGTGGTATAATCTACGGCGATGACCCTACGGCGAAAAATGCTGGCGGCGAGCCTGGCGGCGCTGTGGCTGCTGACCAGCCTGTTCGCGCTGGCGGCGTGCCCGGGGCAGTCGGTGGGCGGCGCCGATGCGGCTGCGGTGGTCAGTGCGGGCGGCATGCCCGAATGTGGATGCGCCGGTTGCTGCTGCGGCGGCGGCGACGGCGCTGACGATCGCGGGGTGGCGCGCTCGGAGCGCCTGTGCGCCGATGCGGCGGCGCAAGCGCACCCTGCCCTCCTGCCTGTAACCCAAGTCGCCAACGGTGACCGCGCATCCGCTCATGCGGAAGCGGCGATGCCGGTGCAGTTCGATCCCTCCCCGTCTCCGCGTGCGCTCAAGCGCACGGAGGCTCCTCCACCCGGCCCGTGGCTGCCATCCGTGACAGCCACGGGCCTGCGTTCTCCTCCCGCCGCGTAGCAATCGCTGCGCGGCCGCCGGCGGTTCGCCTGCCGTCGGCTTCTTCGGCCTCTCTGCCCGTCACGCGCTAAGTCGGCGCAGCGATTGCTCTTCCCGCCCTGCATCTCACTGACCGAGGTCGCCAGGGCCGATCCGTCTGTGGCTGAGACTGATTCACGGAGAGCAACGCATGAAACCTGATACGACTTATTCACTGCCCCGCCTGTTGATCGGCGCCATACTGATCGCCGCGCTGGCGCTGCCCGCGCTCGCGGCATCGCCGCCGGGGTGCCCGGTCTGCGGCGCCGCCGTCGGCGAGCACGCGGTGGTGGTCACCGACTGGGAGACCAACCGCGAGCACCGCTATCATGACCTGTCGTGCGCGGTGCGCGAGATGCAGACGCGCTTCCCCTGGTCGCGGGCGGTCACTACCTCCGCCGCCTCGGGACAGCGCATCACCCTCACCCGCATCAGCGGCGCCTGGCGCGCCCAGCCTGAAGCGGCGGTAGCGCTGCGGCTCGCGCCGCCCCAGCCTTGCGAGCAGACGCTGGCCTTCGCCGACGCCGACGAGGCGCGCGCCTACCGCGACGCCCACCGCTCGCAGGTCCCGGCGCAGGCCGCGTTGACCCCGCTGGCGAGCCTGCCGGCGCTGTTGGCGGCGACCCCCGCCCCGCCGGCGCCCGGCGCGGCGCCTGGCGGCGAAACGGAGATCGCCGCCTCGTTCACAGATATCCCCTCCGACCACTGGGCCGCGGAGTTCGTGGCGAGAGTCAAGGCCCTGGGCCTGATGCAGGGCTACGCGGATGGCACCTTCCGCGGCAACCAGCCGGTGACGCGCTACGAGCTGGCGGCGATCCTGGCGCGCCTGATCGAAGGAGGTTACTGACATGGCGCGCGCAGTCGGTCGCAGAGCGCTGCGGGCGCTGATGGCGATGGCGATGACGGCGATGCTGGCGGCGGCGACCGCCGCGGCGCGGGCCGAGCGCGCACCCCAGCCGGCTCCGCTCCAGCTCGACCGCCTGATCGAGATCGCACTGGAGGACAACCCGGAGCTGGCGGCGCTGCGCAGCCGTATCACCGCCGACCGCGCCAAGGTGCCCCAGGCGCGCTCGCTGCCCGACCCCATGGTCGGCGTCATGTTCGATGATGTGACTGATCCGGGCGCCGCTTACAGCATCGAGGCGCGCCAGCGCCTCCCGTGGCCGGGCAAGCTGCGGCTGATGAGCGAGGCGGCGGCGCTCGGCGCCGACCGCACCGTCACCGACTACACCGAGCAGGCGTACGAGGTGGTCGCGGCGGTGAAGCAGACCTACTACGACCTCTACTTCCTGGACCAGAGCATCGAGCTGACGCTGACCAACAAGGACCTGCTCACCGATTTCGTCAAGCTCGCCGAGACCAAGTACGCGGTGGGGGCGGGCATCCAGCAGGACGTGCTGCGGGCGCAGGTCGCGCAGTCGCGGATTCTCGATCAACTGCTGATGCTCCGGCAACAGCGCATCGCGGCGCAGGCGCGGCTCAACGCCCTGCTCAATCGCCCGCCCGAGGCGCCGCTGGGACCGGCGGGGGAGATGACCCGCCACCGGGTGGCGCTGCCCGAGCCGGCGCTGGCGGAGATCGCGCTCCAGCGGCGGGCGATGCTGCGAGGCATGCGGCTGATGACGGCGGAGGCGCAGACCATGCAGGCGCTGGCGCGGCGCGAACTCAAGCCCGACCTCGAGCTGCGCCTGGGGGTCAATCCCCAGGGCATGGGCGGCGGCGCCGACGTGCGCGGCATGGTGATGTTCATGCTGCCGCTCTATCACCGCACCAAGCAGGATCAGGCCGTCGTCCAGCGCACGGCCGAGGTCGCGGCCGCCGACCACGGCTACGACGCGGCCGAGACTATGGTGCGGGCCATGATCCGCGACCTGACGGCGATGCTCGATACCAGCGACCGCCAGGCGGAGCTGCTGCGCAACGGCATCATCCCCCAGGCGCAGTTGTCCCTGGAGTCGGCGCGCGCGGGCTACCAGGTGAACCAGGTTGACTTCCTGACCTTGCTCGACAACCAGATGGCGCTCTACAACGACCTGCGCGACTACTATCGCGCCGTGACCGACTACGAGAAGGCGGTGGCCGACCTCGAACGTACGGTCGGCGCGCCGTTGGAGGATGCCGGAAAGACACAGCCGAGGGCAGCTGTGCCACATGAAGAGGTGAACGAATGAAGAGGTTCATCAAGCGACGATGGTGGATGCTGCTGATCCTGGTGGTCGCGCTGGGCGGCGGTGGGACTTACTTCTACTGCGGCTGGCGCATGCCGGCGGCGCAGGCGCGCGCGGCCACGGCGGGGGCGCGCTATCACTGCCCCATGCACCCGACCTACGTGTCGGATCGCCCGGGCGACTGCCCCATTTGCGGGATGCGGCTGGTGCCTATCGAGGACGAGCAGCCGTCCCCGCGCGCGCCCACGACCGGCAATGCAGCGCAGGCGGAGGCGGGCCCCACCGTGGCGGGACAGGCCAACATCCACCTGACGCCGGAGAAGCGCCAGCTCATCGGCGTGCACAGTGAACCGGCGATGCGCGTCGCGCTGACCAAGACCGTGCGCGCCGTGGGCCAGGTCACGGCGGACGAGACCGCGGTCAGCCGCGTC
>DATLAK010000087.1 GCA_035527535.1 Armatimonadota bacterium | reverse complement strand
TGATTCCCATTGAGGAATGCCACGTATAGCAGCAAGCCTTCCTGCTCAGCGCATTCACCAGTCTGTGCCATCAACCAATACCTAAAAACAGCACGCTCGGAAAAAGAGCCTTGACTCTTACATAGCAGCAACGCGAAGGGGTAAACTCTGTCGAAGGGCTGCGCATGGCCTCAATCCTCTTGCTTCGTCGGCGCGCCGGGTGCGGCAGGGCGTCCGCGTTGCCCCGCAAGGCCCAATGTGATGATCGCCGCCGCAACAGCCGCGCCGATGATCAGGCCGCGACTCCAGCGCGGCAGGTCGAGCATGAAGTCGCCCCAGCGCGGGATAATCAGCGCCCACACCGCGACCAGTGGAAAGAATAGGGACGCCACTCCCGCCGGCGCCCAGCGGCGCTCCTCATCCGTGCCTGGTAGCGAAACAGCCTCCCCGCCGCTTCGTGCAGTGGCAACGGTGGGCAGCATGAGCTGGCTTACCCACAGGCCCAGGATGATCCCCACCAGGCCCTTGGGACCGAAGACCACGAATACCACCACCGGCAGCACAACCAGGGCGGCGCACTGCAGGGCGGTCGCCGCGAGTGTCGCGCGCGCCCCTCGGACCGCGGCCCCTCGACTCTGCTCGGGACGGCCCTCGCTCGCACATGCGGGGCGACCCTGAGCCTGTCGAAGGGCGGCTGGCCACAGCAACCCGACCGCCAGTCCGACAAACACGTAGTGGCGACCGAGGTCGAGCGCGGCGCCGGCGTTGAACTGGTCGCCGAAAGCGGTCAGGAACAGGCGGTACGTCATGTAGAGGACGCCCAGGGTTCCCAACCACGCAAAGGCCGAACCGGCTTCCCGCTCCTCTCCCAGTGACCATAACGGAAGCGCGAGGGCGAGGCCCGCCGACAGCGCCAGCGAGACGCCGTAACCGCCGGCGAGATTGAAGCCGATTACCAAGAGGGCCACCCCGAGCAGCGGGACGGTCAGGCGCAAGGCGCGCCGGTTGCCGCCGGCCCCCATCTGGAGGGCGAGCAAGCCAAAGCCCAGCCATCCGGCGGCCAGCAGGCGGTAGAGATGACGGTCGAAGCCGAAGATGGGCTCGTGCCCCTGTGCCAGCAGAGCCTCCCCACCGGCCCACGCCCCGAAGCCGATGCCGATCACCAGCGCCGCGGCGCCCGCTGCCGCCTTGCGGTTCCAGGCCCCTAAGCCTTGCAGGCCGGGGTGGCGGCCCGATTCATCGGGCTTAGCCACGTGACCCAGCAGCAGCGCGGCCACAACCGCTCCCAGCAGCCCGCCGGCAAGCGCCAGCACCGGCAACCCCCAGTACGCGCGCAGTGCGCTGGAGTTGTAGCGCTCGATCGCCAGCAGCGCCCCCAGGCCCTGCACCGCGATGGTAAGGCCGAAGAACTCCAGCGCCGGCAGCGCCCGGTTCTCGGGCGTTTGGCGCAAGCTCCACAGCCAGGGTAGAATGGCCAGCAGCCCCCCCCGCCATTCCTCCGTACAAGGCATATACGGGATCACCCGGGAACAGCAGGTGCGTGGCGCTCACCCACATAACCGTCACGCCGCCCAGCGCGGCCGATGCGGCAACGGCAGCCGCAGGGTAGCCGTTCAGCCTGGCGAGCCGGAGCACTATCAGGGCGATGACCGCGGCGCCAAGCCCCAGGAGCGCGCCGTAACCCATATCGGTTCCACTGGCAAAGGGGCGCGTGCTCGGCAAGCACAATAAGAACGCGATAACGGGGAGAAGCACGCTCAGTACGGCGGGAAGCGTTGACAAGCGGAAGGCGGGCGCCTGTCGGTCACTGGCCAAGCGGCTGGCCATCGCGCCCCCCAAGGCAATGATTCCGCCCGCGACCAGCGCCCACATCCAGTAAGACGCCATGACGCCCTCCGGTATCGAGGCTTGGTTACCGGGTGCACCTTCGGCGGGGCAGTGCGGTTTCCTTCCGGCGCTGCCTGCCCTGAGGCGTGGTCCATACCGGCGCTGTCAGAAGAATTGGCGATTCACACCAGGGACTGTGCATGGTATGATGCCCACATGAGTTCCGACAGAACTACTGGTGCCAACGGCAACGGGCCGACAGCGCGACCGCGCGGAATCCGCCTGAGCCTGGGCACGGCACGGATCGTGTCGGCGTTGATGTACGTCGGGGAGCTGGCGCCGTTCATCATCTTTCACAAACAGGCGCAGGGTGTTCTGGACCTCGCTGTCGCCCCGTTGGTCGGATCTCCGGCTGGCGTGAACTTTCCGCTCTTGGGCTGGGCTATGCTCGGCGTGGGGGTCGCGGGCTATGCGGTGTCGTTGTTCATGGAGGGGCTGCTGCTCAGCGAGGGGTGGGGGAGGACCGCCGAGGGGATAACCCCCCAGACGGCGGAAAGCCGGGTGGGCGTGGCCGCTATCATCATCTCGGCTTTCGGCGCCAGCCTGGCAGTCTATGGTCTGGTGCTTACCTGGCTATCCTTCCCGACCTTCGCGTGGTACCTCTACGGCTTGTGCGCCATCCACGGCATCCACCTGCACCTTCGATGGGATCGCTACGAGGAGGCGGTGCGCCGGTTCAAGGGCAATCCGGCCTGACCCGTCCGGTGGTGGATTGCCGCAGCCGCTCGTAAAGCAGCAGCGCGCACGCGACGCTGACGTTCAGCGACGTAACCTGCCCAACCATCGGGATGCGAACGAGCGCGTCACATGCATCCCGCAGTGGCCCGCTCAAGGCGCGATTCTCGCCGCCGAGCAGGAATGCAACCGGCCCCCTCAGGTCTTGATCCCAGTAGTCCGTGTTCCCCTCGGGCTCTGCGCCAATGACCGTTATCCCCTCCCGCCGCAGCACCGCCAGCGCCTGGGTCAGGCTCTGACGGACCACTGTCACCGTCTCCGCCGCTCCGGTTGACACCCGCGCCGCCTCCGCGCCCAGCGCCGCCGCGCCGTGACTCGGCAGCACCACCGCGACCGCCCCGGCGGCGTCGGCCGTGCGCAAGATCGCCCCGAGGTTGTGCTCGTGTAGCAGTTCGCGCAGCAGCACGATGCACGGCGGTCGCCGCTGATCCGCGCACCGCGTCAGCACGTCCTTCAGCTTCATCTCCGGCAGCGTTTCGGCCACCGCGAGGACTCCCTGGTGGTTCGCCCCCGCGCGCTGCTCCAGCTCTCGTCTGTCCACCCGCCGCAGCGGCACGCCGGCGCGCTGTGCCGCCTCGACGATAGCCGCCGCCTTCTCTCCGGCCGCCGCGGCGTCTATCATGACCTCACGCACTGCGGCGCCCATCCGCAACACCGTCAACACGGCGTTCCGCCCGGAGACGATTCTCACGCTGCCTCGACCTTGCCTGCTCATGAGCCTGACCCGTCGATTATAGGGGAAAAGGAGGGCACCAGGCAACCTTCCGGGCTCCGGCCGACTATCCCTGTCGGACGCGTGTTAACATAACCCTTATTATCGGACGCAAGGGAAGGAGGTGGGAAGAAGGCAGGACCGACGAGGATGAGAGCCGCGAGGACCTCCCCTAGCCAGGGGCGCCGGACAACAAGGCGTGAGAGACAGGGTGGCTTCGAATGACAAAGTTCGCATGGGCTTGGCTCGGGCTTAACGCGCTCGACGAAGGCTCGACGCAGATCCTGACCCGCACCGGATGGGCCGAGGAACTGAACCCGTTCTATCAGGGGATGCATCTCCTCGTGGCTTTCGGATTGAAGGCCGCCGCCGCGCTGCTTATCCTACTGCTGTTCTCACGCCTACATCGAAGCCACCGGACAGCAGGTCGGATCGTTGGCGGCGGCCTTCTTCTGGCCATCGGCATCGTGGTGCTCCAAACCGCAGCGCTGGTGGGCACTCACATGTTTGCATGCGGCGATGCCATGCGATTCAATGGGGCGCGACTGAGGCTGATTGAAGGGGCATAGGTTACCCCGTCCCGCCGGCGGCTTCTCCCCCACCCTGCCGTAGTGTCAAGTGCGGCGATCAGAACGTCCATGGGTTTGTTGCGTCCTGCGTTCTTCGAAACGGGAAACCCTGATGTCTGCAGATGCGCACAAGCCTCGGGCGGTCCCTCGTCAGCAGCCACGATGGTTGGGGTATAGGAATGATGGGATGGGCTGCGGCGTGCTGCACCCTGGCAGCGTCGGCACGGCAAGAGGCGGAGGCACACGTGGCACGGATGCTGATAGTAGTGAGGATCCCGTTTGCCGGGCTTGGCCCAGAAGACATCATGGCACAGGCGCCGATCGGCGAGCGCGAATCGGAGGCGGACGCGGGATTCGGGGCACACTGGGGTCGGATGCGCGTCGAATTGATGGAAACACTCAACGCGAGGCATGCGGGCGCCTCGCTGGCGGATGTCCATGTATTCCTGGAGGGGCTGTCCGTCGGCGGGCGAGACGCGCTCCGGATCGTCACGGACATGGCGAGCCAGGGAAGCCCCAACTGCAAACTGGTGCTGGAGCTGGTAGGGCGCGGAGCGAGGCTGGAGCAGACTGAGGATCCGCGGCTACTGCGAGACCGAGACCGCCTGCTGCGCGATGCCCTCGCAGCACCGAGCCTGGACAACCGCGTGAAGGCCCGCAGACTGTACGAGGAAAACGAGCGTAAGCTGGTGGCGGCCCGCGACGCCTACGTCGCGAAGCGTATTGACCAGGCGGTGGAAGCGGACGGTGTCGCGGTGCTTTCCGTGGGTCCCGCGCACGACGTTGAAAAGCTGGTCGCTGCTGACTTCCACGTGACCATGCTCCCCTCCGCACTTCCTCTCAACGGCTGACGGCGCGTTCGCCTTCGCGGCTGCGCATCTCCCTGCGTTTCCGACCTCCAGAGGAAGCCGAGCCTCGGACGTGGAAACGTCCGCTGCGAACGGGAGAAGCTACCGCAAATGGCCGGATTGGGAGGATTCCTTCGCAGGCTTCTGCTGGGTGAGCGACTGCCCACCTCGCGCGCGGCACACGAGCGCTTGCCCAAGCTGCTGGCGCTGCCGGTCTTTGCCTCCGACGCCATCTCTTCCTGCGCCTATGCGACCGAGGAGATCCTGCTGGCGCTGGCGGTGGCGGGACCGAGCGCGCTGGGCTTCTCGCCTTGGATCGGGGCGGCCATTTCGACGTTGTTCGCGATCGTCGCGATCTCTTACCGCCAGACGGTCATGGCCTATCCCTCGGGCGGCGGAGCTTACGCGGTCGCGCGCGACAACTTGGGGCTGCCGGCGGGGATGCTCGCGGCATCGGCGCTGCTTACCGATTACGTCTTGACCGTCGCGGTCAGCATCGCCGCCGGCGTCGCCGCCGTCATCTCCGCCGCGCCGACCCTGGCCGAGCACCGCGTCGGCCTGTGTGTGCTGTTCATCGCCTTCATTACCCTCGCCAATCTGCGCGGGGTCCGGGAATCGGGCAAGCTGTTCGCCGGGCCGACGTACCTGTTCGTGTTCAGCGCCGGGCTGCTGGTGATGGTGGGAACGGCGCGCCTGGCGTTCGGGGCCGGGCCGGTGGCAGCGGTGACAAATCCGGTAGTCGAGGTGGCACGGCCGCTGACCTTTTTCCTCTTGCTGCGCGCGTTCGCCTCGGGCTGCGCCGCTCTCACCGGCATCGAGGCCATCAGCAACAGCGTGCCCGCTTTTCGGCCGCCGGAATCGCGCAACGCGGCGACGACCTTGCTGTGGATGGCGGGCATCTGTATCGCTCTGTTCCTCGGCATCACCCTGCTGGGCCAATATTTCCACATCCACCCGGGCGGCCACGAAACGGTGCTCTCGAAGCTGGGACGCGCCGCCTTCGGCCAGGGCCTGCTCTACTACGTCCTTCAGGCCGCGACGATGATGGTGCTCGTCCTCGCCGCCAATACCAGCTTTACCGGTTTCCCGCGGCTCGCCTCGATTCTTGCCCACGACGGCCTCGCCCCGCGCCAGCTCGCCAACCTCGGCGATCGCCTGGTGTTCAACAACGGCATCGTAGTGCTGGGGCTCTTCTCCGCCGGCCTGGTGGTGCTGTTCCACGGCAAGACCCATGACCTGATTCCGCTCTATGCGGTGGGGGTTTTCATCTCCTTCACCCTGTCGCAGGCGGGGATGGTGCGGCGCTGGCTCAGGCTGCGCACCACCGGCTGGCGGGTGAGCGCGATCGTCAATGGGATGGGCGCGGCAACCACGGCGATGGTGTTATTGGTGGTGGTGGGCGTGAAGTTCATCCATGGCGCGTGGCTCGTTTTGCTGTTCATCCCGCTGTTGATCCTGGTCTTCCTCAAGGTCGCCGCGCACTACCGCAGCCTGGGGGCCGCGCTCAGCATGGAGGGGTTCGAGATACCGCGGGCGGTGCGTCACGCGGTGATCGTGCTGGTGCCCGGTCTGCATCGCGGGGTGATTGACGCGGTCCTGTATGCGAAATCCATTGATCCCGAATGCCAGGCGGTATTCGTCGAGATTGACCCCGCCGAAACCGCCCGCGTGCAGGAGCAATGGCTGCGCTATCGCGTCGGGATGCCGCTGACGGTGCTGAAGTCCCCCTGGCGCTCGCTGACCGAGCCCATCCTCCACTACATTCGCACCGTGCGCACGGAGAAGGGGGTGGACCTGGTTACGGTGGTGATCCCGGAGTTCGCCACCACCGGCTGGTGGCACCGCTTGCTGCACAATCAGTCGGGGTTGATGATCAAGTTCGCCTTGATGTTTGAGCCCGGGGTGGTGGTGACCAACGTGCGCTATCATGTTGAGCAATCATAGGGCCACGGGCGGGTCATGGTATAGTACGCGCAGGAGGTAGGGGTACGGCGTGCCGTGCCCCGGACAATGGTAATGCCTTATGCCCACGCGATGACGGTGTATGACGGAACGCCTGCGGCCGATGACGTGCTGGACATGGTGTGCCGCATCGTGCGCCCCCACCGGGCGCAGTTGACCATTCTCCACGTCAAGTTGGTGCCGCTCAAGGAGCCGCTGCCGCGCTACGAGCCGGGCAAGGATGCTGAGACCGACGACCTCGTAGCCCGGGCGGAGAGACTGGCCGACAGCCGCGGAGTCAAGGCGGCCTCGGCGGTGCGCTACGCGCGCGCGCTGGGGGCGGTGGTGGTATCGGAGGCGAGAGTGCGGGGGGTGGATCTGCTCGCCCTGCTGGCGCCGGATGTCGTTGATCGTACCCCGGCGGGGCGGTGCATCAGCCCCGATCTCGAGACCGTGCTGCGGCGTGCAACCTGCGCGGTAATGCTCTGCCGCCCCAGCCGCGAAGGCGAGTTGGGCTCAGAGCGCTAGGCGCTGCCGGCGCCCGGCCACGAGCGCCCCGCGGCGCTCTGCTCGCGCTGCGGGATGATGTCGCGCGCGCGCTTGAGCGCGGCCAGGGCCGCGGGATCGTCGGTTTCCGCCAGGATGAGCGCCGCCTTCTCCCGCAGCGCCGGCAGCGGATCGCTGAACAGCACGGAGGTGATGTGATCAATCGCCTCCGATGTCCGCAGCAGGGCCAGCGCCTCGAGCCCCGCCAGGCGCACCGTGGGATCCAGCGACATGAGGTCGCGGCGATAGTCCTCGATCGATCCCCGCTCCCGCAGCGCGTCGGCAACGATGCCCAATAGCGCCGGCCCCACCTCATCGCCGGCCTGGCGCGCGGTCGTCAGCAGCGACCGCATCACCGCCAGGTCGGTCTGCAGGAAAATGCTGCGCACTCGCTCCCGGTGATGATCGTCCCCCAGCGCCTGGACCATCCCCCCCACCGCGCCTGCATTGGCGAGCTGGAGCAAGCTGGCACGCGCGGTGCGACGCACCTCCTCGGCGCCGTCGTCCAGGGCGGCCAGAAGCATGCGCGTTTGCTCGTCCCCCGGCTCGCCGATCTCCGCCAAGGCCTGGGCCGCGCGCGCCCGCACGAATGGGTCGCTGTCCGCCAACCTGCCGGCGATGCGCGGCTGCAGGTGACGAGCCTCAGCACCAACAGCGGCCAGGGCCCCGAGGGCGCTCGCGCGCACGTACTTGCTCGGGTCCTCCAGACGGCCGGCGATCGCCTCGAGCGCGTGCAGCGCGCGCAGTCTGCCCAGCGCCCCGGTGACGGCGCAGCGAATCTTCGGATCCGGATTGTGCAGGTGCTCGCGCAGGGACTCGACCAGCGAGGAGTCGGCGATTTGCCACAGCGAACGTGCGGCTTTCTGACGCACGGGCGGCGACGCGTCCTCGAGCGCGGCCACCAGCGCCGGTCCCGCCAGCGGATCGCCGAGCTCGCCCAGGGCTTCGGCTGCGCGCCGACGCAGGTCGGGATCGTCGTGCTGCAAGCTCTTGATGAGGGCCGGCGCGACCTCCGAGGCATTGAGCTTGCCCAGGCTGCGCGCGGCGCTGCTGCGCACCACGGGGCTGTCATCGTGCAAAGCGCGGTCGAGCAGATCGTGAGCCGCGGAGTCAATTCCCAATCGCCCCAGGGCCTCGCTCACCTGGGTGCGGACGTTCTCCGCCGGGTCGTGGAGTGCACGCACCAGGGCCGACGCCCCGCTAAGGACGTTGTCTACTCCCATCTGCGCGGCGTCCGTGCTGATCCGGGCCAGGCCACCCAGGACATCAGTCACGCGCGCGGGCAGGCTGTAGCTGCTGCGCCGGGGGTCGGGCAAGGCCGCCTGCCGCGGCGCCGGGAGCTGATGCTGCTCGGCCTCCGCAGCCAGCATGATGTCGGTGGTCTGCGCCGACGGGCTGATGGCGCCGGTCTCGACCATGTCCGCCAGCGCGGCCACCGCCGCCGCCCGTACCTCCCGATCCGGGTCTCCCAGCGCGGCCGACAGCGCGCCCGCGCAGGCCGGATCCCTGATCTCGCCCAGCGCCTCCACGGCTCGCCGCCGCACCAGCGCCGATGTGTCCGATAGCAGTCCGGTGAGCGCTCCCACCGCCTCCCCGTGGCGGCACACGCCCAGCAACCACGCGCTCAACCCGCGCAGCTCCGGGTCGGGAAGGCTGAGCCCCTCCATGAACGGCTCCCTCACCCCGAGCCGCGCCACCGCCTCCAGCAGCGACATCAGCGTCCGGCGCTCATCGGCCGCCGCCTCGGGAATGGATTGCAGCCAGCGGTTGACGGTACCGGCGTCCTCCAGGGCGAGGGCCATGCTTACCGCGAACGGCTGGTTGTCGCCCTCGAGCACCCCCTGGTAGCCCGCTGCCGGCAGATCGGGCATGGCGGCCACCGCGGTCAGGAAGCCTTGATCCGCAACCTCGAAGGACAGGTCCTCGCTGCAGCGCCGCAAGAACTCCAGCAGACCTTGCACCCCCTCCGGCCCCCCGAAGGTCGCCAGCGCCGTCGCCGCCTCCATGCGCACCGATTGCGCGGGATCGTTGAGCGCCCGCGCCAGATTGGGCACGGCATCGTGGTGACGCATTGCTGCCAGCACCCGCGCGGCCTGGCCCCGGATCTCTTCCACCGGGTCGTTGAGCAGGGACACCAGGTGCGGGCACGCCTGGCTCGCGCGTATCACTTCGAGCGCCTTGATGGCACCGAAGCGCACCTCGCGCTGGGGAGCACCCAACGCCCGCACCAGCAGCGAACTCGCCGCCTCCCCCATCGCCCGCAGCACCTCCACCGCAGCGCCGTGCATCCCCGGATCGTCCACCTGCAGCGCCTCGATCGCTCCGCACACCACCTGCTCCCCGCCGATCGCCACCAGCTCGGCAACCGCCGCGTCGCGCACCACGGCATCGGAGCCGGCCGCCTCCCGGAACAGCAAAGGAATCGTCGCTTCGTCGCGCAGCGCCGCCGCCCGCTGTTCGGGCGCACCGTGCTCTATGCGCTGCTGCACCTGCTCCAGCGAGTACAGGCCGCGCATGGCGCGGCGCGCCTCGCGCCGCACCTCCTCTTCCGCGGTGGCCAACAGCCGTAGCAGGCTTGGCTCCAACTGCCGCCGGCGGCGGGCGGAAAGGAAGCCCAGACCGCGCAGCGCGTGGAGCTGGGCGATGCGATCCCCGCCTTCGAGGCTGTCCGCCAGGTCATCGCTTCGGCCGCGCCATAGGCGCCCGAGTCGAGCCAGCACGTGTAGTGGCACCGGTGGGTCCTCCCCTGCGCCCTGCTCAGAGGGAGCCCGCATGATGGGCGCCCGATTGCTCTCACCGCGCCGCACGCCGCGGCGGTTGTCCGGCATGTCGCTGCTCCTCAGGCGTGTGGTTTCCGTCGCAGGCGCTGTTCCAGGATTCGCTCAAGGCGGGCGCCGAGTTCGCTCACCTCGGCTGACGGCGCCCGGTCGTCATCGGCTCCGACTACCACCGCACCTGCGGGATCTTCGTCCGCTGTGGGTGAGTCGCCCGCTGCGCTGTTAGGGGAGGCGCCATCGGGCGGGTTCGCCGGCGGCGATGCGGGTTCATATCGGGCCGGCGGCTGTGCGCGCGCCGGCCCCTCGATCACCGCAGCGGCGTCACCCGCGGGGACGACGGATGAGCCCGATCGGTCCCCGCCCCCGTTCGGCCCGGCGCCCTGGACGGCGCACAGCGCCTGGTAGAGCCGCGCCAGGATATCGTAGGGATGGGCGGCTGCGGAAAGCCCCGGCAGCCACACGCATACGCCGACCCCCGCCTGGTCGCTGTCGGGATGCGTCGCGATCACGATCGGGGGAACGCTCTTGTCGCTGCGGCGCAGTTGCTCGACCAGGCCGCCCGCCAGATCGGGGTGGCAGTAGAACACCGCGACGTCGGCGCGCCGACGCTCCAGCAACTGGACGATCTCCCCCAGCTCTGCGCGGCAACTGGTTTCGCCGCGGCAATCGCAGCGAAAGTCGCGGATGGTGGCCTCGTCCTCCCCGACGGAGAGAACGGTCAGGGCGCCCTCCCATTCCTCGTGGGCCGGACTCATGCCTTTCCTTGCGGCACGCTGCACGAGCTATGCTCGCTCCCTGCTGCGGCAGCGCAGGTATGGTGGCGGCGCGCAAGGATATGCTTCTGCATCCCCGGCCATGGTCCTCCCACGGTCTGCGCGACGGAAGGGAAAACCGGCCCCTTGAGAGAAGCCTATAGCCGTAACCTGCTTGGAAGGAGGCGTTGATCCGGTGGCCGACGGGCCTGTGGACAAGTTGACGGCGCATATTGTGCACAACTACCGGGTCACGGGGGAGATCGGCAGGGACGCCATGAGCCGGCTTTTCCAGGCTACCAGTCCCTCGCTGGGCGCCTCCGTCATCATCCAAGTCATACCCGGCGAGCTGGCGCGCGACCTCGATTTCCCTGACCGGTTCCACAGCCGCATGCGCAAGGCCGGGGGGCTCGCCCATCGCGGCATCTTGCATGTCAACCATTTCGCCCACGACGAGCCCAACTTCTACGTGGTGCTCGACTACTTCGACGGGCGCCCGCTGGCCCGCATGATCGAGGAGAGAGGGCCCCTGCCGGCGCCGGAAGTGCTCGCTCTGCTCGGCCAGGCGCTGGAGGCCCTTGACCACGCGCACAAGAACGGCATCGCCCACGGCGCCCTGCATCCCGGCGGGATCTTGGTCGCCGATGGCGGTGAGCTGCGACTGACAGGTTTCGGCATCGCCAAGGCCATAGACCCCTTGAGCATGCTGGTGGAGGCGCCAGGCAATCCCTATCCGTACAAGTCCCCCGAGCAAGGCATGGGGCTGCCGGTTGACGCCCGCTCCGACCTCTACTCCCTGGGCCTCATCATGTGGCAGGCGCTGGTCGGCGGGATGCCCGCGGGGACCGAGGTCCCGCCTCCGAGCGCGGCCAATGGCAACGTGCCCGCCGCGGTGGACGACGTCATCATGCGCATGTTGGCGGCGCGCCCGCGCGACAGGTTTCGCACGGCGCGGCAGGTCGCGATCGCCCTCTCGGGCGTCCTGCGCGAGCGGGGCGAGGCGAGGGGCCGCGCAAGGCCGGACGCGCGAGCACCGGCGGCCCGCGAGCAACCGGCACCCGAGCCGGCCGTTTCGCCCGCGGTCGGCGCAGGCGCTGAGGCGGCGCGCGCGGCGGACGCCGGTATCCAAGCGCACAAGCATGGGAATACTGAAGATGCCGTGCGCCTGCTGGAGGAGGCGGCGGAGGCGATGCCGGGCAGCGTGCGGGTGATAGGGCACCTGGGAGCGGCATATTACGCGGCGCGGCGCTATGCGGATGCGGAGAACGCCTTCCGGCGCGCGCTTAAACTGGGGCCGGATCGCACTACGCTGCGTTACAACCTGGGCAACGCACTACTCGCCCAGGGCAAGGTGGCTGACGCCAAGGCGCAGTTCGAACAGGCCTGGAACCAGGATCCGAAATGCACGGCGGCGCTGCTGATGCTGGTGGCGATGGAGGGCGCGTCGCCGAAGTAGGCCCCAACAAGGACGCGATTTCGCTGAAGTCGCGGTTGTCTCGCCCCGATATTCGGGGCGGCCAAGGAGTTCGCCATGTACTGTCAGGAGTGTGGCAAGGAAGCTCAGCCCGGCGAAGCGATCTGTGCCTCCTGCGGCGGCGCTTTGACGGATACGGAGCTTGACCTGCCCGAAGTTGCGGCTTTCCCCCTGGACCTGCCAGCAGAAGCGGGTGAACAAGGCCAGCCTGCCGAAGTGGCGATGCCCGCGGATCCAGGCATGGCGGCCGCGGCTGCGCCGGCGACGCCGTCATCCGCGACACCGCCGCCGACCGGGCCGCGCCTGGAGATCGCCGTGGGCGGCCTCGGCGGCTTCTGCGCCCTCGAGCGGGAGGTCGTCACCATCGGGCGCAGCGATCCCGCCGCGGGGCTGCGGCCGGACGTTGATCTGAGCATGGACTCCGCCGTATCGCGTCGGCACGCCGAGATCCGGCGGGGCGCGGGCGGGTATCGCATCATTGACCTCGGCAGCACCAATGGCACCATTGTCAACGGGCGGCAAATACCGCGCCAACAAGAGATGCCCTTGGCTGACGGCGACGAGATACGTCTCGGGGAGAACTGCAAGCTCACGGTTCGCCTCCAGTGAGGTCGCCCCATGCCCACGCGGCGACGATACCGCGACGAACTCGCGCTTACCCCGGGGCAAGCCCTCCCCGAGTCCGGGCGCTACCGCATCGAGCGCCTCATCGGTGGGGGCACCTTTGCCCTGGTTTACCTTGCGACGCGAGACGACGGCGTCAAGGTCGCGCTCAAGGAGTATCGCATTCCCGCGGATCCCCGGCAAAAGGGGGACTTCCAGCACCTCTACCAACAGGAGCGGGAGGTGCTGCGGCGCATGGGCAGCCATCCGCTGGTGCCGGACTACCTCGATGACTTCGCTTTCGACGATCGCGCCTACCTGGTGCAGGAATATGTCGAGGGACCGACCCTGGCGGAGATCCTGGAGCGCGACCCGCACCTGCCCGAAACGCAAGTCATCAGGTGGGCGCTCAAGCTTTGCGAGGCGGCGGTCTATCTCCACGAGCACGGGATTATCCACCACGATCTCAAGCCTGACAATATCAAGCTCGCCGCGACCGGCGACCCCGTCATCCTCGACATGGGCTCGGCCCACGTCCCGGGCGATCGCCAGTCTGACTTCTACGGCTCAGACGGATACATGGCGCCGGAGATCCGCGACATGCTCGCGCGCGGTGACCTGGAGGCGCACCGGCGCATAGACGTGTTCGCCTTGGGCTGTGTGCTCTACGAAATGCTGCTGGGGCGGCGGCCGACGCAGGATGACATAGACGGGCAAAGCGGGCGTCTGGTGGGGCCGCTGCTGCGCGAACTGAGCGACATCCATCCGGGGCTCGTGAGTGTGCTCATCCGCGCCATGAGCTTCGATCGCAACTATCGCTACCAGAATGCGCGGGAGATGCTGGAGGACCTGCGAACCAAGGGGCCACCCGCGCTCGAGCTTAACCCGCCGGCGGTGGACTTCGACGAGGTCAGCGGCCGTGGACACGAGCGGCGCGTGGTGACGCTGACCAACCGCGGCGCGCAGAGACTGGAGGGCAAAGCGCGGGTGCGGGCGGAGTGGCTGCGGCTGACGGCGCCGGACACCGCCGAGGAACGCGAGGTCGCATTCGTCGGGGACGAGGTGCCGCTGACCGTCATCGCCTACCCTGATCGCATCGGCGAACGCGGGGTGGAGTTGCACGCGGACCTGGAAATTACATACCAAATGGGCCGGGTCACCGTCCCTTGCGCCATCGCGGTGGTGCCGCAGGCTGCGACTCTGCAAGTCTCGCAGGCCTCGCTCTACGTCAACCTCCAGGTTGGCAGGCGCCAGCAGGCGCATCTCGGGGTGCGCAACATCGGGGAGCAGGGTGCGGACGTCGCCTGCTTCGTGACCGGAGCCCAGGGGATCGAGGTCACCCCACGCCAGTTGCACCTGGAACCGTCGGACAGCGCCGATCTCGTCGTCAAGGTTGACGCACAGGTTCTGCCCAAGGGCTCCCACGCCGCGCGCATCGGATTTCGCGCCGCCGACGGACATGAAGCTCAGGTGGACGTCCAGGTGGATGTCTTCGGCGGCATCTACGACTCGCTGCGCGCGCGCGTCGCCGCGCGCGGCAAGCGCACCAAGTGAACAGGGGAAGACATGAGCAACGGCATTGACATCAACATCACCCCCGAGCGGGCAGCGGTGGGCGCCGCCAGCGGTGAAGACCGGCAGATGCACCTGCTAGTGAAGCTCCTGCCCTCCGCCGCCCCGGAGCGGCGGGTGCCGATTGACATCTGCTTTGTCCTCGACTGCAGCGGCACCATGCGGCGCTTCCAGCTCTCGCCGGAGGAGATCGCGCGCTGGAGCGATCTGGCGCGCAGCCGCGGCGAGCTGCGGATGGTCACCGCCGACCGCCGCGAGGGCGCCATCTTCACCGGGCGCACCCTGCAGGAACTGCAGTCCGCCGCCACCCGCCCCCTGGTCACCGCCGCGCGCGCCATCAAGCGCGTGGTCGGCGCCCTCGGCGACAGCGACAGCGCCTCCGTGGTCGCCTTCGCCGATCGCGCCAACACGGTCTATGACGGGGTCCGCGGTCTGGACAAGGGCCAGATGTTCGAGGTCATCAACGAGCTCCTGACCGATTCGACCGCGTTCGAACTCGGCGACGGCACCAGGATGGCGCAGGCGGTCGAACTGGCCGCCAAGCAGGTTGAGCGATCATCGCAGCCCGGGGCCGTCGCCCGCGTCATCATCATGACCGACGGCATCGTCCACGATCCCTCCGACACCCTGGCTCGCATCGAGGCGCTGCGCACCCTGGGCGCGGGCATAACCACCATCGGCATCGGCCTCGACTTCGATGAGGAGTACCTCACCCGCATCGCTGATCGCAGCGGCGGCCAATACTACTACGCCGAGGATCCTGCCGAGCTCGGCGAGCACCTTAGCGCCGAGCTCGCGCGCCTGCAGGCCACCGCCGCCCAGGAGGTCACCGTCGGCCTCAAGGGCGAGCGCGACGCGGTGGTGGTGGACCTGTATCAAGTTCAGCCGGCGATCAAGGGATTCGACGAGATCGTCACCGAGCAGGGGTGGACGCGGGTCAAGCTGGGCGAGCTGCCCGGCGGCGAGGTCAGCGCCGTGCTGGCTGAGCTGGGGCTGCCGGAGCTGCCCGACGGCTCGCAGCAGGTAGCGACCCTCGAGGTCTCGTGGCGACCTCTCGGCTCCCAGCAGCGCAAGACCGAGCGGCGCGAGGTCAGGCTGCCCTACCGGAAATCCCTGACCCCCGCGGTCCAGGATCCCGAGGTCGTCCGCCTGATTGACCGCGTGGCCGTGTACAAGGCCGAGCGGGACGCCCAGTGGGCCCAGCAAGACGGCGATGTCGAGCAGGCTACGCGCAGGCTGCGCGAGGCGACGCACCTGCTCAAGAAGATGGGCGAAGAGGCGCTTGCCGCCAACTTCGAGCGCCAGGCCGAGGACCTGGAAAAGCGCGCGCCCGAGGATCGCAGCCGCACCAAGCGCCTCAAGGCCGCCACCCGCCGCCTGGGGGCGTAAGCCCATTGCCGCGGGGTCGCGCCCTGCATGCGGCGCCAACTCTGATCTTGCGCTGATATTGCTCTTGACAAACGCGCGGGGGGGGTATAATCTGGCCGCTTGAGTTCCGACCGGGGGTTGGCTCTACGATTTCGAGCGTTCACGCCATCGAGGGGGTCCACGAGCGTGAGCAGGCCCTGCCGGGGAACCGATAATCTGAATCGCCGGGCGCTCAATCCGCCCGGGCGATATGGTGCGGCTCGTATCCCTTATTGGGGTGCGGGCCGCTCTTGTTTTGCTAATATCAGTAGGGCGGGCGTCTCGCCTGCTGGCATTCTCGCCCCGACATGTCGGGGCGCCACCGGATATTGTCCAAACGAGGAGGGCCGTGCTCCGCGTCGCCCGTATCGTCGCGCCAGGGGCAGGCCATCACGTCACTCAGCGCCGGGGCCGAGGGGGCCGAAGGGGCCGAGAAAGAAGGAAGAACTGCCTGCTGGTTCGGAATTATGGTGTGTGTCCCCCGAATTCCCCCTCCCAACTCCAAGGTGATCCACCATTACGTTGGCTGGCAGAATCACTTCTAGCGCCCGGACGAGGAGAGGTGGGAACATTAGATGAAGATGACCAAGTGGAGCCAAGTCGTGAGCAGGTGTGCTCTGCCGGTGCTTGCCCTGGCAGGATTGACTTGGAGTCAGCCCGGCGTTTCGGAGTCGCTCGGGGTCCCAGGTTTGGATTACCCCTTGAACGCCAAGGAGGTGCGCAATCCGTGGCTGACGCTCGCCGCAGGCGGGTGGCCCGCAATGACGCCAGAGGAGATATCAAAGCGCGCAACGCAGCCGACGGCCGGGGAGAAAGCGCACTTGCGAAAGTGGCTGACGGGCGGCATCAAGGAGCAGTGGCGGCCTAAGAGTCTCGATGATGTACCCTTCCTCGCCGGGCTGGGCTTCGTCCACGTGGGCGAGAACATCGACTATCGCGTAAGGATTCGAGAGGCGAATCGGCGCGTATCCGAAGGTCTTCCGATTCTCGCTAGAGCGATCGTCGTTGCCGTCGAGCCTCTGGGCGCGAGGATAGACCTTCCACAGTCCCAGGACGAGTTTGCGGCTTTGCTAGTGTAGTGTCCCAGCAATATATTGACAATAACGCTCCATGGTGTTATTCTCCGGAGCATGTGGGAAAAAGCCAAAACGCTGAAGATGACGAACGAGCAGCGCACAACACTGGAATCTTGGCGGCGAGCCAAGACCAG
>DATLAK010000086.1 GCA_035527535.1 Armatimonadota bacterium | reverse complement strand
GGTTTCGCGCGCTGGCCGCTCGTTCCTGCCGAGCCGCGGAGCCAGCGACGTCGGGCGATAACCCGCAGCGCAGACCACGCTGGAGATGCAACTGATCGCGCCGCAAGCATCAGGGGGCGACGTAACCGAGGCTCCGCAGGCGTTCCGTTGTACGCTCGTCGAGAGGGGCGGCGGTCACGCCTGCGCGCAGCCACGCTGCCGTCCGCTGCTCACTCGCGCGCGTCAGCGCCAGCAAGCGGCCCCGCAGCGCGAAGGGCGCGCGCGGACCGCCCGCCAGGTTGTGGTGTTCACCCGGGTCCGTTCGCAGGTCATAAGCTTCGACTTCGCCGGTCCGTGGATGCAGGATGACCTTGTGCCGGGCTGTGCGCAGAGCCTTCTGTTCAGCGCCGTAGAGCAGGTGTTCGACGAACAGTTCGCGGTCATCGGGCGCCGCCTCGCCGGCGCGCGCGAGCGCTATCAGCGACCGGCCGCGGACGCCGGTCGGACGGGGCAAGCCGGAGACTGCCAACACGGTCGGGAGCAGGTCAATCAACCCCACTTGCGCCGGCACACGCCGTCCCGCGGATTCATTGCGCGGGAGCTTGACCAGCAGAGGCACGTGCAGCACCTCATCGAAGACGCTGTGACCGTGCTCGAAGCCGCCGTGGTCCCAGAATTCCTCGCCGTGGTCCGCGCTGATGATGATGAGCATATCGTCATAGAGTCCCGCGCGGCGTAACTGGTCCAGCAGCCAGCCGAGCCAACGGTCCGCGTAACGCACCTCATCATTGTAGAGCGCCTCGAGATAGCGCTTGCCCTGGTCATCGGGGATCACCTCGCGGTGTACGAGCAGGTAGGCAAGCTCAGGCGTCATCTTCAGCGACGGCCGAGGAAAGGCCGCCAGGGTCGTCGCCGACTTCTGCGGCGGATCGTAGGGCAGGTGGGGGTCCATGAGATGCATCCACATGAAGAAGGGCCGCCGGCGCGGATGCTTCAGCCAGAGCCAGCCATCCCGCACCAGCCGCTCCGCGTCGTCGAAGTCGAGCCCGGGGGCCTGGTAGTAGCCGGGCTCCTCGCGCACCGTGCCGGCCACCAGGCGGCCGAGCGCCGTCTGCGTAAACCAGCCCTGATAGATGCCGAATCGCGGCAGGGGGCCGCCGCCATTCCTGGCGGGATCGTCGGGGTTGCGAAACCGGTCAAAACCGCGTCCGAACCGGCGATTGCTCCTGATCGTAGGATTCACCACCTCCGCCGCGGTGACGTAGCCTTCCGCACGCATGAGCTCGGCCAGTGTCGGCTGCGGGGTCAGCAGCCCGCCCACGAAGCCAACCACATAGGATTCGTAGCTGCGCGGCGCCAGCCCCAGCTCCGACGGTAACCGGGAGGTGAGCATCGTTCCCAGGGAGGAAGCGGTCCACGGTGCGGAGGCGAAGGCCTGCTCGAACGTAAGGGCATCCCGGGCGAAGCTATCGAGGTGCGGCGTCAGTCGCCGCTCGTTGCCGTAGACGCCGAGCCGGTCCGCGCGCAGGGCGTCCACCGTCACCAGCAGCACGTTGGGCGTGCCTCGCCGCGGCGCACGCCGCGGCGAGGGGAGCATGGCGTGCGCACCCGCCAGGGGCAGTCCGACGCCGGTCACCGTCACCGCCGCCGCAACCAGCCAGCGAAAAACTCGTCGGCCCAGCACTGGACGGCGAGATCTCAGCCATCTCGCCCATAGAGCGTAGAGGGTCAGGCCGACCAGCCCGCCGATGGCGATGGCGCCAAGCTGTTCGTTTCCGGTCAGTCCGCCCGCGCTCCGTCGCGCCCACACCGCCCCCCCCCCAACGCCCCCTGCGACCAGGGCGACCAGGGCACTGCCGCTAAGCACAACGCGGCCACCCCCCGTGCTTAGAGCCACGTACGCGCTGAATACCAGCAGGGACGCGTAGGCGCCACCGAGGGACAGCATGTTCATTCGCACGTTCGGATCGCTCAGGTCCGGCCGGCAAGCGATGAGGGCCGCGGGGACGACGACCGCCGCCGATGGCCAGTACGAGACGCTGACGCTCGAGGGGGCCGGACGGTGGAAAAGCACGGTCACCAGCGATACCCCGAGGCCCGCCAGCGCGAAGACTACTGCGCCCAGGATCGCGTACACGCCAACCGTGGCGCTCCACGCAAGCCAGAAAGAAACGCCCTCGAGCGGTGGCAGACCGGCGCCTGCCGCCGCGGCGGCCTCGCTCAACCCGACGATGATCCCCGCCACCAAGCCCACGGGCACGGCAGCCGTCAGGTGCGCCGCCAAAGCTGACCCGAGAGCGGATTTCGACTTGTCTCGCATGACGCTGCCTCCACCAACTACCATTGGGCGTGACGCGAGCAGGGCGAAACGCGCTTCATCGGAATAGACGTCGGGGCGGGGACGAATGTTTCGTTGACGCCTCACCTCGTCGGCGTCGCGGATGCGCGGCCAGCGGGGGCGGCGGCGGCCGGGCGGCGGTCGCCGCCGGCCACTCGCTGATGGGCGTGGTGAGAACGAGGCTCCTCCGCCTGCTCTCGCTTGTCCTTTCGCCGGCGCCGCCACATCGTGCCTACAACAGGTAGCGCAGATAGACGTAGGCGCTCGAGATCAGGAGCGACTCGATCACCACGGGCACGCCGTACTTGACGAACTCCATGAACTTGATGGGATAGCCGTTGCGCTCGGCGATGCCGGCGACGACAACGTTGGCGGACGCCCCCACCAGGGTGCCGTTGCCGCCGAGGCAGGCGCCCAACGCCAGCGACCACCACAGCGGCATCATCGCCGGGCTGTGGGCGGCGGCGTGGACATCTGCCCCGGGCGAGAGCGCCCGCGCCACCTCCAATAGCATGGGGTTGACGGTGGCGACGAAGGGGATGTTGTCCACCACCGCCGACAGCACGGCCGATACCCACAGCAGCACGATGGCGCTGAGGGGAATGCTGTGCTGGGCGAGGGCGAGCAGGCGGCCGGCGATGGCGGCGATGACGCCGGTTTCGATGAGTGCGCCGACCAGGATGAACAGACCGACAAAGAACAGCAGGGTTGGCCATTCGACCTCGTGCAGCACCTGCTCCAGCTCCGCCCGGCTCACCACTAACAGCAGCGCCGCGCCGGCGATGGCGATGGTCGCCGGCAGCAGGTGCAGGCTCTCGTGCAGAAAGAACCCGACCAGGGTCAGGCCGAGGACCGCCAGGCAGCGGCGCAGCAGCGGCCAGTCGGTGATGGCTTTGGTCTCGTCGAACTCGTAGATGCGCGCACGCACCTCCTCGCTGATGACGACGCTGCGGCGGAAGAATGCGCGCACGGTGGCGAGATAGACCAGGAAGATGATGATGGCGACGGGGGCGAGGTTAGTGATGAAGCTCATGAAGCCGAGCCCGGCGGCGCTGCCGATCATGATGTTGGGGGGGTCGCCGATGAGGGTGGCGGTGCCGCCGATGTTGGAGGCCAGAATCTCGCTGATGAGGAAGGGCACCGGACTCACCGACAGCGATTCAGCGATGAGGATGGTCACCGGCGCGATCAGCAGCACCGTGGTCACGTTGTCGAGGAAAGCGGAGCCGACCGCGGTCACCACCGAGAACATGATGATCATGCGCATGGGCTCGGCGCGAGCGAGCTTGGCGGACTTGATCGCCAGCCACTGGAAGAGCCCAGTGCGGCGGGTAATGTTGACGATCACCATCATGCCGAACAGCAGGAATACCGTGTTCCAGTCCACGGCGGCGAAGGCGGCGTCCTGGGGCACCACCCGCAGCACCAGCACCAGCCCCGCGCCGGCGAGCGCCACCACGGTGCGGTGCAGGCGCTCGGTGGCGATCAGCGCGTAGGCGCCGAGGAAGATGGCGACCGCGAGCACGACCTGGGTGTCGCCGCTCATTCACCGTCCTCCGGGCGCTTGAAGTGGGGCCACACGATCTCGTCCACGATGTCCTGTAGGCTGACCATCCCCACCACGTGCTCCTCGCGCACGATGGGCACGTCCGTCACCTCCTTGGTGACCATCACCGCCGCCAACTCCACCACCGACGTGTCCGCGGTGAGGCAGACGTCGCACGGGCGCATGACATCGCGCACCAGCATGTGACCCACCTCCTCGATCCGCGACTCGAAGGGCTTGAAATCCTCGGGCAGGAAGCTGAGGTCGCCGATGTCCGCCGCGTACTTGGGCAGGATGAGCCGCAGCAGGCTCAAGCGGTCCACCACCCCCACCACCTCGCCCTCGGCGTTGACCACCGGCATGCCGCCGCGGCCGCAACCGTGCATCAGCCGCGCCGCCTCGGCGACCGTGGCCCCCTCGAAGACGGTCGTCACCTGCTCCGTCATGATGTCTCGCGCTTGCATCTCATACCTCCCCGGCCATGCACGTCCAACGTGGGGCGCCTTCATCCGCCCGCTGCGCGCCGCTCCTCAGTTCGACGGCCGAACGGCATAGCCTGCCGCTGGCCCGCCGCGGCAGGATTGACCGCCGCCATGCTGGAAAACCGGCGGCGCACATCTCCTCCAGCGTGCTCTTCCTCTCGGCGCACGCCCCTGGCGCGCCCGGCGGTTCGGCGCTACAATGTGCAGTGGCGTCACCCTGCTCTGAGGTGCAGCCGACTTATGCCCGAGCTCGTGCAGCAAGCGATCTGCAACACCGCCGCCGCCCTGCGCCGCGCCGGCGTCGCCGAGCCGGCACGCGAGGCCATGGTGCTCGCGGCGTGGGCCGGTCGCGTCTCGCAGGCGGCAATCCTCATCCATCCCGAGCGCCGCCTCGACCACGATGAGGAGAACCGCCTGCAACGGGCGGTGCAGCAACGCCAACGACGTGAGCCCCTCGCCTACATCACCGGCCGCGTCGAGTTCTTCGGCCTCGAGCTGGAGGTGGACCCGCGCGTCCTGGTGCCGCGCCCGGAGACGGAGCACGTGGTGGAGTGCGTGCTGGCCGTCGCCGGGGAGTGGGAGCAACCGCTGATCGCGGACCTCGGCACCGGCAGCGGTTGCATCGCGGTCGCGCTCGCGCGCTGCCTCGACCGGGCGTTGGTCTATGCCGTGGACGCCTCCGCGGACGCGCTCGCGGTCGCCGCCGCCAATGTGCGGCGCCACCAGGTGGAGGGACGGGTGCGCCTGCTGCAGGGCGACCTGCTGGCTCCGCTATCGGAGCCGGTGCACGTGGTAGCCTCGAACCCACCCTACATCGCTACGGACGACTTCCCCGCGCTGATGCCGGAGGTGCGCGACCACGAACCGCGCGCGGCCCTCGACGGCGGCGCCGACGGCCTGGCGGTCATCCGGCGGCTGCTCCAGGCGGCGCCGGCGCATCTCCTCCCCGGCGGCGCGCTGGTGATGGAGACCGGCGCGACCCAGGGCGGGGCGGTGCTGGCGCTGGCGCGGGAGCACTTCGCCTCCGCGCGCATCGAGCGCGACCTGGCGGGACTGGACCGCGTGCTGGTGGCGCGAATCTAGCTTGCGCCCCACGCGGCGCTGCACCGCGGTCGGCGGCCTGCGCCCGGCTTGCGCGCACCCGGCGCCGCCGGGCAGGAAACCCCGACGAGACCGAGGAATACATTCACCAGGCCCCCGGCGCGTCCGACCGCAGGTGACCGCAGTGGCGGTGTGCCGCGCCTCGGGTCGGCCCGGCCCCGATGTCCTCGTACCGCCCATCGCCGCCCCACGTCGGCGCGCGATCGGCGAGGCGGTACGCCCCGCGCCCGTCTCGGATTCCGGCCGGGCGCGCAACCGGCAGTGACCATGGACGAAGAGCAACCGCGCGAGTCAGATACTCCCGCTGCACCCGCGACCGCGGACCGTCCGGCCTCCACCGTCGAGCCGGACGGCGATCCCTCCTGGCGCGTCACCCTCTACGCGGCGTGGGTCGCGCAGATCATCTCCATCATCGGCTTCTCGTTCGTGATGCCCTTCTTCCCGTTCTATATTCGCGAGTTGGGCATCACCGATCCGCGGCTGGTCCCTATCTGGTCGGGACTGGTGATGACCGCGGGCGGGATCTCGATGACGGTGGCGGGGCCGCTGTGGGGCATGGTGGCGGATCGTTACGGGCGCAAGCTCATGGTGCAGCGGGCGATGTTCGGCGGCGCCGTCATCATGGGGTTGATGGGCCTGGTGAGCAACGTT
The DNA here is from genome assembly GCA_035527535.1 of Armatimonadota bacterium. Taxonomy (NCBI): domain Bacteria; kingdom Bacillati; phylum Armatimonadota; species Armatimonadota bacterium. Next base: position 5,833 of record DATLAK010000086.1, on the reverse strand, counting down.
TACCACCTCCTCGTGCTGCGCCTGCTGCAGGGGGCGGTGACGGGAACGGTGCCGGCGTCAATCGCGCTGGTGTCGAGCGTCACGCCTCGCAACCGCATGGGGTACAGCATGGGACTGATGCAGATGGCGGTCTTTGCCGGCTCCTCTCTGGGCCCGTGGGTAGGGGGGAGCGTGGCGGATCGTTTCGGCTACCGCGTGCCGTTCGCGGTGACTGCGGGGCTGCTGGCGTGCGCGGGCGTGCTGGTGCTCTTTGGCACTCGCGAGCGCTTCCAGCGCCCGGCCGCGCACGAGGTGCAAGCCGCCCATTCGATCCGCAGTCTGCTGCGCCTGCCGGGCGTCACCACGTTGCTGGTGGTCTATTGCGCCCTTAACCTCAGCGCCACCATCGTCACCCCCATCTTCCCGCTGTTCGTCGAGCGGCTGCTGCACACGGACGCGGGCGCCGCCTCCGCCACCGGCATGATCCTCGCCATCACCGGCATCGCGGCCGCCGGCGCGGCAGTGGTCATCGGCCGAGCCGGCGATCGCCGCGGGCATCACCGCATCCTGGTCGCGGCCACGGCGGCGGCCGGGCTCATGTGTTTCCCGCAGGCGGTCGCCCACAGCGTCGGGCAGTTGCTTGCCGTGCGCGTCGTCTTCGGCCTCGCCGCCGGCGGCATGATCCCCACCATGAACTCCCTCGTCGCCGGCCTGGTGCCGCGCCGCAGCCTGGGCAGCATCTACGGCATGACCGCCGCGGCGTCCGCATCGGGGGCGGCGCTGGGGCCTCTCCTCGGCGGGTGGCTCGCGGCCTCGATGGGCCTGCGGGCGCCCTTCGTGCTGATGGGGGCGATGCTGGTCATGCTGGCGCTGATGGTGCAGTGGCGGGTCGCCACGCCGACCGCGAATGACGATCCCGACCCGGGTCCATAGGCAGCCGCCCCGCTCTTCGCTCCCCATGGGCGGCCCGTCATTCCCGCCCGTCTCCGCGTCTATCGGCGGCTATCGCTCCGCGGCACCCCCCGGCGGCTGCTCGACCAATGCGACCATGCGGGCGACGACTTCCTCGATGCCGAAGTTGTCGGTATCAATGGTGACCGCATCGGGGGCGGGGCGCAGGGGTGATGAGGCGCGGGTCGCGTCGCGGCGGTCGCGGGCCTCGATTTGCCGCCGCACTTCGTCGAGGTCGGCGTGCTCGCCGGCGGCTTGCAGGTCTATCATGCGCCGGCGCGCGCGCTCCGCCAGCGACGCGGTGAGGAAGACCTTGACCTTGGCGTCGGGCAGCACCACCGTCTGGATGTCGCGCCCCTCCATCACTACCCCGCCGCCCTGGGCGAGGCGCCGCTGCTGCGCGACCAGCGTGTGCCGCACCTCGGCATGGGTGGAGATGCGCGACGCGAGCTGCTCCAGCTCCGGCGCGCGCAGGTTTCCCGTGATGTCGCAGCCTGACAGCAGGATCCTCGTCCCGCCGTCGGGGGCCGCCTCGACGCGCAAATCCATGTCGGCGGTCATCGCGGCCAGGGTGGGCGCGTCATCGGCGGCGATGCCGAGCTTGCGCGCCTGCCAGGCGATGGCGCGGTACATCGCGCCGGTCTCGACGCACAGCAGCCCCAGGCGCCGCGCCACCAGGCGCGCGACGGTGGTTTTGCCTGCGCCGGCGGGGCCGTCTATGGCGATGGTGGGCTTGCGCATTACGACTCCCGCCGCAGCGCGGCCCCCGCGCGGCGCAGGGCGAAGGCGGCGCGGATGCCGAGCATGGCGGCGCCATAGGTTGTCCACGGCAACGCGCCACGGTAGTGTTTGCGATAGAACCGCAGCAATCCTTCCTGGCTCAGGCGCAGGGCTTGGCGGCGGGCCTGGGAGGTGGCGGCGCCGACGTGGTGGATGGCGCGGGCGTTGGGGACGAAGTAGATGCGCCACGCCGCCTGCCGCAAGCGGTAGCACAGGTCCACGTCGTTGAAGAACAGCGGAAACTGCTCGTCGAACAGACCGACCTGCAGCAGCGCCCGCCGCCGCACCATGAACGCCGACGCCATCGGCTGCTCCACCTCGCGCACCGAATCGTAGTCCCAGAAGGTCAGCCGGTAGCGCCCGCAGGTTTCGCTGCGCGGGAAGAGGCGCGCCAGGCACAGGAAGTCCGCCAGCAGCGCGCCCGGTGTCGGAAAGCTGCGGACCGAGCACTGCAAGCGCCCGTCGGGGTAGGTGAGCCTGGGAGCGCATGCCCCGGCCGCGGGGTTGGCGTCCATGAACTCGACCAGTGCGTCAATCGTCCCCGCCGCCACCCGCACGTCGGGATTGAGCAGCAGCAGCAGGTCGCCCGCGCTGGCGCGCAGAGCCTGGTTGCTGGCGCGCGCGTATTGCTCATTGGCGGCGTTGGCGATGAGACGCACGCCTGGGAAGTCGCCCGCCACCATGTCGGCGCTGCCGTCGCCGGAGGCGTTGTCAACGACGATGATCTCGTACGGGCAGCCGGGGGCGTGCTCGACGAGAGATTGCAGGCACGCGCGCAAATGGTCGCGCGTGTTCCAGCTGACGATGCAGATGGAGAGGGCGACCGGGATAGGGTCCGTCTGAGCCGCAAGCGAAGAACCTGCTGCGGTGGTAGGGGCACAGCATGCTGTGCCCCTACGGTCAGGCTGCTCAGAATGACACGCCGGCGCCTCGCTCATCCCCCCTGCTCCGGCGCGAACAGCTTCTCCCCCACGACCTCGAGCCGCCCGTCCGCCAGCCGCCGGTAGAAGCACGAGCGAAAGCCGGTGTGACAGGCGGCGCCCACCTGCTCGATCTTCAGCAGCACCGCGTCGAGGTCGCAGTCGAGGTGGACCGCCAGCACCCGCTGGCGGTTGCCGGAGGTCTCGCCCTTGACCCACAGCTTCCGCCGCGAGCGGCTGTAATAACTCGCATATCCGGTCTCGACGGTCAGACGGAAGGCTTCCTCGTTCATGTGGGCCAGCATCAGCACCTCGCCGGTGGCGGCATCTTGGGCGATTGCCGCCACCAGGCCGTTCGCATCGTATTTCAGTTCGGGCAGGTCCATTGCAGTTTCCCGGATGAGAGATAGAGCCCGACGGTTACCGGCCGTCGTCACGCCATTTCCGGCTCGAAGCGCACGGGCACCCCGCGCTCGGCGACGTACCGCTTGATCTCGTTGATGCTGAGCTCCTCGAAATGGGTGATGCTGGCGATGAGGGCGGCATCGGCGCGGCCCTCGGTGAACGCCTGCAGGATGTGCTCGGGCGAACCGGCGCCGCCGGAGGCGATGACGGGGATGGGGACGGCATCGGCGACCGCGCGCGTGAGCTCAAGGTCATAGCCTTCCTTGGTGCCGTCGGCGTCCATGCTGGTGAGCAGGATTTCGCCGGCGCCGAGCTCGGCCGCGCGCACCGCCCATTCCACCGCGTCCAGCCCGGTCGGTCGCCGCCCGCCGTGGGTATAGACCTCCCACGACGGCGCGCTGGAGTAGGGGCGGTCGAGACGGCGGACGATGGGCCGGCGCTTGGCGTCAATCGCCACCACGATGCACTGCGAGCCGAAGCGCTGCGCCCCCTGGGAGATGAGGTTGGGCACCTGCACCGCGCGAGTGTTGATGGCGACCTTGTCCGCCCCCGCTTTGAGGATGGCGCGCAGGTCCTCCAGCGACCGCAGCCCTCCGCCCACCGTGTAGGGGATGAAGACCTGCTCGGCGGCGCGGGCGGCGATGTCGGCCATGATGTCGCGCTGCTGGTGGGAGGCGGTGATGTCGAGGAACACCAGCTCGTCGGCGCTCTCCTCGGAATAGCGCGCGGCGAGCTCGACCGGGTCGCCGGCGTCGCGCAGGTTGACGAAGCGCGTGCCCTTGACCACGCGCCCGGCGGTCACGTCCAAACAAGGTATGATGCGTTTGGCGAGCATGGGCTGGGGTCAACCGCACATCTCACAGATCGCGCAGATGCAAGGTTCCATCACACCATTCATCCGCACCATCCGCGAAATCTCCTTCGTCCGCGCAGCTTCCCTCCTTGTTTCAGCCCGCCGGGCCGTGGAGCGCCCATCTACGGCGGGTAAGTCTCCGCCGCGACCGCGGGCGGCAGGTCGCCGGTATAGATGGCGCGACCGACGATGGCGGCCTCGGCGCCCGCCGCGGCCACCGCCGCCAGGTGCTCGCGCGCGCCGATCCCCCCGGCGGCAATGACGGGGGCGCTCACCGCCGCCACGATCTGCGCCAGCGCCGCGACGTTGTGCCCCGCCAGCGTGCCGTCGTGGGCGATGTCGGTGTAGATGATGCGGCGCGCGCCCAGCGATACCAGTCGACAGGCGAAATCAGCGGCGGCAATCGCGGTCGTCTCCTCCCACCCGGCGATGGCGACCATGCCCCCGCGAGCGTCCACCCCGGCCGCGACCGCCTCACCGAAGCGCGAGAAGAACTCGCGCGCGGCGTCCTCGTTTTCCGTCAGCGCGGTGCCGACGATGGCGCGGTCGGCCCCGGTATCGAGGGCCTGGCGCACCGCCTCGAGGGTGCGCAGGCCGCCGCCGACCTGCACCGGGCACGACACCGCCGCGCAGATGGCGGCGAGGGCCTCCAGGTGCTGTGGGGCGCCCACGCGCGCCCCGTCCAGGTCCACCACGTGCAGGCGGCGCGCTCCTGCCTGCTCCCAGCGCCGCGCCACCTCGACCGGCTGGTTGGCGTAGACCGTCTCCAGCTCGTAGCGCCCCTGGAACAGGCGCACGCAGCGCCCATCGCGCAGGTCTATGGCAGGTATGACATACAAGAGATCGCCTTTCCCCGCCGGGCTCAGCGGATGGTTTGGGCGATCGCCCCCGGCGGCTCGAGCGGCCCCTGGGGGTAGGCCATGCGCGCGAAGTTGTCGAGCACGCGCAGGCCGGCGCGCCCACTTTTCTCCGGATGGAACTGGCACGCAAAGACCTTCCCCCACCCCACCGCCGAGGTGAACTCGATACCGTAATCGGTGGTCGCGCAGGTGTAGCCGTCGGCCTCCGGCACGACGGCATAGGAGTGGACGAAGTAGAACATCGAATCCTGCGGGATGCCCGCCAGCGCCGGGTGCAGCTTGACGATGCGGATGGAGTTCCACCCGATGTGGGGGACTTTCAACCGCGGCTCGGCCGGGGTTGAAGGCTCGCTCGGCTGCGCTCTGCCAAAGTTAGCCGGCACCGGATCCCAGGCGGCCGCCGGCGACTGTGGTTGCGGTGCGGGTGCGGCGAAGGCCGCCCCGCTCAGGCGCTTGACCCGCCCCCGCAGGAGGCCCAGGCCCTTGACCTCACCGAACTCCTCGCTGACCTCGAACAGAAGCTGCAGGCCCAGGCAAATGCCCATGAAGGGCTTGCCCGCGTTGACCGTCATCTCTATTGCCTGCGCCAGGCCCTCCTGCTGCAGGGCGGCCATGGCCTTGGCGAAAGCGCCCACCCCGGGCAGGATAACGGCGTCGGCCTTGAGTACGGTCGGGGTATGGGTCGTCACCTGGGCGGGATAGCCCAACTGGTGCAGGGCCTTTTCGACGCTGCGCAGGTTGCCGGTGCCCAGGTCAATGATGGCGATCATAGGTTCGGTCCACCGATCCCAGTATATGGCGTGCGCGCAGACGGCGTCAAGCGCGGGGGAACCGCGGGCGGCGGTGAACTCGTAGGGGCACGGCATGCGCCCCCACACAGCCGAGGCGGTGCCACATTCGGGCGAGCAATTGACCGCCCTAACGGATAACGGTCACCTCCCGAGGCTAGTGTAGTGTCCCAGCAATATATTGACAATAACGCTCCATGGTGTTATTCTCCGGAGCATGTGGGAAAAAGCCAAAACGCTGAAGATGACGAACGAGCAGCGCACAACACTGGAATCTTGGCGGCGAGCCAAGACCAG
>DATLAK010000085.1 GCA_035527535.1 Armatimonadota bacterium | reverse complement strand
GGCTGCCCTGTATTGTTCAGGCATGGAGCCCCGCACCGCAGCCCAACTCGCCGCAGCCCTACTCGCCGCCCCCCGCTTCGTGCTCGGGGAAGAGCAAGGCGCGTTTGAGATCGACACCCACGCGCTAACCGCGCCACAACTCCAGATCCTGGAGCTGGTCGAGATCTGCGCGGACATGGCCTCAAAAATCACCGACGCGTCGGGCGACACCTGGACCCGCCAAGGCAAGAGCCACCTGTGCTTCGCGCTCCGCGCGCTCGCCAACTCCGGCGCGATCATCGCCGATGAGGGTGGCTGCTACTCGGTAGCCTGACCTGTAGGATCCAATAGAGGCAAGATAATGACCATCAAAACACCTACCCCCAAGGAGCGCGAGGCCGTGCTCATATGCGCGCTTGCCGCCTGCCAGTCTATGCTAAAAACGTGCCAACGCATGTTGGCCACGTCGATCGCGGAGGCCAGCCAGCTGGAGACCGACGTTGCCGCGTTACGCGCGGAGTTGGCAGAGGCGCGCGGGCCTGGACCCGCGGCGATCTACTCCGCTACGCCGGACGCCGCCGATCACACCGTCGCCGCCTACGCCGCGCGCGCGCGCGCTGGGGAGAGCTTCAGTGTGACAACATCGACCGCCGCGCAGGCCGACGCGCTGGCCCGGCAGCTGCGAACGATCGGCGTAGTCGCCTACGGCAGCGGGCACCACGGGATAGGAGGCGGTTCCAGCGTGATCGTCGAAGGCCAGGCGGCGGCCCTTCCGGGCGCGGCGGCCTACGCAGCACGGGCAGCCGAGGCCCCGGACGACGCCGAACACGGCGTGACCCTCGCGGATGCGCTACCGGCGGCGCCCCCGTGCAGGGCCTGCTCAGGCGAGCGGGGCCGGTTCGAGAACGGGCCCGGCCACACGGATTACTGGGCAGGGTGCGACGTGTGCGCAGGTAGTGGCGTGTGCCCGCTCACAGAGTAGGAGCGCGCCGGATCTCGAGGTTGGCACGATTCTTTTCTGAAGTTTCTTGCCGATACCCCTAGTAAGCGCGCCCGCTGTATGGGATAACAGTTTGGCCATGGAGAACCTCAGCCCCGCCGCCATCCTTGCCATCAGCCCCGACCTCGCGCTCAACGCGGAGTTTGCGCTTATCGAGCTTGTCGGCGGCACCCTGCACTCCTACCTGCGCGCCCGCCGCTCGGCGCACGGCATGCCGCGCGTCTCCCGCGCCGCGCTGAACGCGAACTTCGCCACCTGGGCCGCCCCCCGTCCCGCGTTCCTGCTCAACACCCCTTTCATCACGCGCTAAGCCCGCGTTTCTTTTCTCAGGTTTTTCGCCGATACCCCTAGTAATCCCCGCGTCCCCCTGGTATCAATAACTCATGGCCACCCCCGACCAGTCCGAAGCCGCCGCCGAGACCGTCACCGACGCCCGCGAGGCCGCGCAGCTCATCATGGACCTGGCAGGGTTCGGCGCGATCGCGCCCCAGTTCCCCGAGGACAAGAGCGTGCGCGCTTGGCTCATCACCCGGCGGACCACCGACGGCGGCGCGTTCCACGCCGTGGGCATGCGCATCTTTGGCTACCGCTCAGGGGACAAGCTCCCCAACACGCGCAACGGCAAAGCGATCAAGGCTGCGATCTGCGCCGCCGCCGCGGAGTGCCACGAGACCGGCTTCGCGCTGGAGGTCGAGTAGCGCATAGGCCGCGTGAAAATAAATCGCAGATATCTCCCGATACCCCTAGTAAATAACCGCGGCGCCTGTATACTTCTCCCATGTCCACCCCGACCGCCTCGCCCTCCGCCTTTCTTGACTACCTCCTTTCGCTCGCGCCCGCCAACGACGCTACCCTGGTCCACATGGTCCTGGCCCACGACGAGGGCTCGATCCCCGGGGATGCGGCGTTCTCGGCGCTGGCCAGCCGCACGGGGATCAAGGGCGCTCATGCCGCCGTCACCACGGAGCGCACCGCGCGCGAGCTGGAGTCGTGGACCATGAAAATGGAAGCGTTCGCCCAGGTAGCGATGGCCGCCTAGGCCCCGTCCTTCAACCCAGCCCCGCGGACCCACCCGCGGGGCTTTGAAGGTGTGAACTCCCGACCCCAACTCAGTGACCGCGCGCTGGCCACCTGCAAGGCGCACTGGTTCGGCCACAAGGACGACCGCTCGTGCAGGAGCTGCCACGTCATCACGGCGTGTCACGCGCATTGCGCAGGAGGTCAGGACGCGCTGACGGCGCACATCATCGCGCTCAATACGGCGGCGGAGACCGCGCCCACGAAATAAATCGCCCAAGTCGGTCGATTTCAGTGGACGGCCGCCGGCCCTTCGGATACCTTCCCTCTGTGGCCGGTACCAAAACCCTCGCAGCGCTTCTCACCGTCGCCCTGCTGCTGACCGGCCAAGCCGCCCGCCCCGCCAACACCCGCTGCGCGCGGACCGCCGCCGCCCAAGCCTGAGAGCCCAGACCATGACCGACCAGGAACAGACCAGCGTGCTTGACGCACTTATCGAAGTGGCGATCCTCCGCCCCGAGATCGCCGCGGATAGTCCGCACTTCGTGAGCTCACGCGCTCTGCGCCAAGCGCTCGCTTTCATCCCAGACGAGCACCACACCAGCGACCACGCGATCGGCGCGCGGTTCGTGGCCAGCGTGGTAGCCAATGCCCGCGCGCTTGCGCGCAGCCCCTACACCGTAGCGCTGTTCGCGCTGGACGCCTGACCCATGGCCAAACGATCATTTGAGCAGTACGCGCCGCACGATCGGCGCGTTGTCTACCGCACAGACAGTGGCCACCTGGGGCCGCGTGAGGCTTGCCCTGATGGTCTGTCCCGCCCGCGCACCGTCGACGCGATGCCTAGTGATGCCTTGCGCTCACTGGACAGCATGCGCGAGCATGCCCGCTGGATCGTCCAGGGCACCTATTGGTCCACAGGCGAGGCGCTGATCCAGGTGCGCGAC
>DATLAK010000084.1 GCA_035527535.1 Armatimonadota bacterium | reverse complement strand
GCCCTTCATGTTCCAGAACCTCAAGGTGTACCAGAAGGCGTTGGACTTCGCGGATTCCGTCGCCAGCTTGGTGGAGCCCTTCGACCGGCGTCACCGCGTGCTCGCCGACCAACTCACACGGGCGTCTATCTCGATCCCGCTCAACATCGCCGAGGGCAACGGTCGTTTACACGAGGGTGATCGCAAGCAGTTCTTTGCGATCGCTCGCGGCTCTGTGCACGAATGCGTCGCGCTGCTGGAACTGTGTAGGCGAAGGAACTTGGTGGACGAGAAACTCTGTTCGGGCCTCACGGCCCAACTCGAAACCGTAGGAAAGATGCTGGGAGGATTGATGTCAGGGCTCGAGCGGAAGAGCAGGTGAGCAGTGGAGCAGGGGAACAGGTGAGGCCAGGCGGCGGCTGCGGGAGCATTGAGGCGGCCATTCGCAAGCAAGGCGGCTTCTGCGCGATCACTACGTCTTGCACACCGAGCAATTCGCTGACTACGCGGCGGCGAGAGCCCGCGAAAAGCAGTTGAAGAGCGGGCAAGGGCGGGAATGGCTGGACAGACTGGAAAGGGGCTCGCGGGTGGGCGCGGTGAGCGCGGTCCACTTGCCGAGGACCACAGGACTGTGAACGGGATCCGGCGGTCGCCATGGCAGCGCGCGGCAGATGCGCTCGAGGCTGCATTCCTCTCGGGGCTTGCCGCCGCCGCGGTCGGCTACGGCGTGGCGACGGCGTTGGGATGCCTTCTGATGGGCACCGTGTCCGAGCCCCTCGAACTGGCCTGGCTCCTCTTCGTTACTCCTGGAACCGCCGTCGCTGGCGCTTTGGCTGGCGCGGTGCTGGGAGCGCTTCGACCCCGCCGAATCGGCCGCTGGCTGCTGCTGCTCGGGCTCATATTAGCAGCGACAGCCGTTACCGAGCTCGCGCTCATCGTCAGCGGACCCGTGACACCCGGGCGACTATTGCGCGATCTTGTCAATTTGCAGACGCTCGCTTTCTTCCTTGGGACGGCATCTGCGGGCGTGTTGACCGCCGCACTGGTATCATTGGTTCTCAGCGCGCGCGGCCCACAGGCGGTCAATACCAGCCGTCTGGTGATGGGCGGAGTTATCTTGGTGGCGCTTGCACTCGCGGGTGCACTCGCGCTCGCAGCATATTCAGCGGATTCTCGCAGCGTCAACGGTATATCGGTAGGTCCTGACGGTCGAATCTACGCGGCGACGAACGCGGGCCTCTTCACCGCTGATGCGGCTGCCACGAGATGGCATCGGCTGCCGTGCAGCGGGTGGCGGAACCTTGGCGTGCACGATGTTGCCGCCCACCCGCAGCGGCCCGGCATTCTCCTAGCCCAGCTTGCGGAAGCCGCTGTCAGCTCGGATGACGGCGGAGAAACCTGGCAGCCGCTGCCCGCGACCCCGCACCCCAGCGTAATCGCTGCCTCCCCTCACGGCCTGTATGCGGCGAACGATGAATGGCTGCTGGTTCGAGTCGATCCCGGGCACCGATGGCAGAGCCATCGGTGGGGTCGAGCTCAGGCAACTTGCCTGGCAGTGAGCGCAGACAATCCCGGCCTCATGCTAATCGGCAGCCGCGACTTTAGCGGCGGCAAAGGGCCGATGCTGACGCATGACGGCGGGAGAACGTGGCAGCGCACACGGCTGCCGGCGGGAGCGACTTCCGGCATTATGGATCTCGCCTTCGTGCCCACCACGCCGGAAGTCATGTTGGTCGTAGCGAGCAACGTCTTGCTGGCGTCCATAGACGGCGAAGACTCATGGCGTCCGGTTACAAACGTAGGCTCTACGTGGTTCTCTAAGGCGCGAATCTTGGCTGTTGCGGCAACGAAGCCTCCGACTATCTACGTCGTGACGGAATCATCGCTGCGGGTCTCCGCAGACCTGTGCCGGACGTGGAGAGACGCGCGCATCCGCGATGACAAAGATCGTTCCGGGGTACAGTGTGTCGCCGTTGACCCCTCCGACTCGCATACTGTCTATGTTGGTTTCAACGACGGTCTCTACCGTTCGCGGGACGACGGACGCAGTTGGCGGCGGATCAGGTAATTGCCGAGTCGACGCCGGCTGCACTTCAGAAGGCCCAGACCGGCGCTCGGTTCGTAGGAATGATCCCGGAGCAGAAGCCTGGCCGACGACAAGCTGCGCGCGCCCCACGATGAAATCCGCGCTGATCCCTGGCCGAAGTCTGCCCCTACATCCACTCCTGGAAGCGCTTGACCTCGGCCTCGATGCGAGCGCGGGCTTGGGTATCGGGCTGGCTCATGGGGCGCGCGGGGTAGGGCTGGCAAACGCCGATCATCTCCAGCGCCGCCTTGAGCGACCCGATGAGCGAGGTGCCCTCGAACCAGTAGATGCGGTTGAGGTCGGCGGCGGCGCGGTGGAGCTCGCGCACCCGCCTGAGGTCGCCCGCGCGCGCCGCGTCATAGATGGCGACCCACAGCTTGGGCGCCAGGTTGGCCATGCCCGGCACGCAGCCGTGGGCGCCCATGAGCAGGCTCGCCGCGCCGTGCATCTCGCTGCCCTGGAAGACGCGAAAGGCGGCGCTCTCCATGCGGGCGATGCCGAGGAAGAAGTTGAAATCCTCGGAGCTGTCCTTGATGCCTGCGACCTGAGGCAACTGCCGCATCTCGCTGACGAGCTCCAGAGTCAATGACTGCCCGACGCACGGGGGGATGTTGTAGAGCAAGATCGGCGCCGACGATGCCTTCGCCAAGGCTTCGAAGTGGGCTTTGGCTTCGTCCATGCTGCGCGGGACATGGTAGTAGGGCAAGATGGCGACCAAGGCGTCGGCGCCTGCGGCCTGCGCCTCCTCGACTCGCGCCAGCGCGCGCCGCGTGCTGGAATCCCCGACTCCCACCAGCACCGGCACCGCGCCCTTGACCTCGTCAATCACGATCTCGACCGCACGCCGCCGCTGGTCGTCGGTGAGCGCCGCGAACTCGCCGGTGGTGCCCATGACGAAGGCGCCGTGGACCCCGCCCTGCAACACGTGCTGCACCAGGCGTCGCAGCCCGGTTTCATCCACCGACTCGTCGGCGTGCAGCGGCGTCGCCAAGGGCACGACCACGCCTCCCAGACGTGAGACATCGAGCATTGCATCCTCCTCGCGCGCATGGGCGCGGCGAATTCGGTTTCGCCGGTTCGCGTCATCCTCCCACCGCCTGCGGTCAGGATGCGCTTGCCTTGGCGACCAAGCTTGACCCGATGACGGTTTCTGCGCCGCCCCCGCAGCAACCTGCGTCCGGGCGGCCGCGGTCACAACCGCGCGATGATGGCGTCCGTCATCTCGCGCGTGCCCACCGCGCTGGGGTCGTCGCGGGTCGGCTTCAGGTCGTAGGTCACGTCCTGACCCTCCGCGATCACCGCCGCCGTCGCCGCCTCCAGGCGGTCGCCGGCCGCCTGCTCCCCCAGGTGGCGCAGCAGCAGCACCCCGCACAGGATCAGCGCCGTCGGGTTGACCTTGTTCATGCCCTTGTACTTGGGCGCCGAGCCGTGGATGGCTTCGAACACGACCGCCTGGTCGCCGACATTGGCCCCTGGCGCCACCCCCAGGCCCCCCACCAGGCCCGCCGCCAGGTCCGACACGATGTCGCCGTAGAGGTTGGGCAGCACCAGCACGTCGTAGAGCTCCGGCTTCTGCACCAACTGCATGCACATGTTGTCTATCAGCCGCTCCTCGTATTCGACCCGCCCCGCATAGCCCACCGCCACCTCCCTCGCCGCCCGCAGGAACAGCCCGTCGGTGAACTTCATGATATTGGCCTTGGTCACCGCCGTCACTTTGCGCCGCCCGTTAGCGAGGGCGTAGTCGAACGCGAACCGGACGATGCGCCGGCTGGCGGTCTCCGAGATGGGCTTGATCGAGATCGCGGAGTCGGGGGCGATCTTCCCCCCGCTCATCTCGATGATCTGCTGCGCCTCGGGCGATCCGAGATCATACTCCACCCCGGCGTAGAGGTCCTCGGTGTTCTCGCGCACGATGACGAGATCCACGTTGTCGTAGTGCGAGCGAATGCCGGGGTAATACTTGCACGGGCGCAGGCAGGCGTAGAGGTCCAGGCGCTGGCGCAGCGCCACGTTGACCGAGCGAAAACCGGCGCCGATGGGGGTGGTGATGGGGCCCTTGAGGGCGACGCCGGTGCGGCCAATGGATTCGAGCACGGCATCCGGCAGCGGGGTGCCGTACTTCTCCATTACATCGGCGCCGGCTTCGACGGTCTCCCATTCGATGGCGACGCCGGTGGCCTCGATAGCGCGGCAGGCCTGGGCGATCAGCTCCGGCCCGGTGCCGTCGCCGGGGATGAGGGTGACGCGATGGGACAAGGTAGGACCTCCTCGGATGGGCTGAATCGTATTATAGCAGATGCGCGCGCGCCTTATCCCCGTCCATCCCGTCGTGACGCCCGCGGGTTGGGCAAGCGCGGGAAACGGAAGACCAGGAGATTGCGCTCGACCTGCAGCGGGGAGAAGGCGTCAACCCGTAAGGTCTTAGCATCCGGGGCCACTGGCGACAAGTCCCAGAGCTCGGTAGCATGATCGCCGTCCCAACTCATCTCGCGGCTATACACCGGAACCTGGCGCCCTTGGTCGTCGGACACGCGGAATCGCGTGTGGGTGCTCGTGGTGGTCGGGCGTTCAGTGTAGTCAATGGTCAACCGCACAGCGGCCTCGAGCGGCGAGGTGCTTTGAGACTGCGACCACTGGACCTCCGAAACGGCGAGAGTCATACCGTGCCCACGAGAGGTTAGCGGATGACGGTTCAGCCTGCCGCCCGGGCGCGGCAGGGGGAAGGTGACTGACGCAGCGGGTTTCGTTGGCCAGCGGGGGACTGTGACCACGTAGTCCAGCCTGCGGCTCCACGACGGAGGAAACGTAGACGCGATCACCGGCATCTCGTTCGCCGGGTATTCCTCGTGCACTGACCAGCGGTGTGGCTTCCAACAGGCGACCGGCAGGAGTCCCCAGACTGTCCGGCCCTCCATGCGCATATGGTCCCAGTCATACACGTGATCGAGCTGCACTCCGCGCCCTGTCACCAGTAGGAAGTAGCACGACACCTCTGGCCAAGACGAGCTTGACCAGCTCACAATGTAACTCCTGTTGCCGAGCCGGAGGATCTTCTTACCGCCCTCTCGCGGCCAAGGCTCCATAGTCCACAATGCCATACTCAGATGGCTAACCCGGACGGTCCTCGGGCGTCTCGCCCCAGAGGGTGGCTGCCGGGCGCCAATTGCGAACGAGATCGCGGCTGCGCACAGGCCGACAGCAAGCCACCGTTGCCGGCCGAGCCAGCTTCCCACAATCAGCGCGAGCATGACGAGTATCAGCACAGGCCACGGGAAGTCCCAGAAGGTTTGGTAGTAGCCGAAGAACGGTGCGCCCACAGCGGGCAGCGTGAGCAGCAGCGACACAGTCAATACGGCGCGGACAGGCCACCCGCGCGGCCGAAGCGCCGAGCGCCACAGTATCAGCGCCGCCGCGCCGAGGCCGAGAACCTCGACCATCACCCACTCGGTGTGCACATAAGCCGGGTGCGACCGGATAGTTCCCAGGGGCCACAGGAATAGGCTAAGCAACGCGGCGGCCAGGCACAGGCCCGCCCAGCGCCATTCGTGTCTCGCCCTTGGGGGCTGACTCGCATTCGTGCTCGCGGTCACGTTCCCAGACATTATTGTCCCCCTCCTGTCTGCGACACTGCGACGCGATCCCTGCTGACCCGTCCTCCTCATCTGCGCAATCTGCGTAATCTGCGGTTAGACGGTTGGCTTGCGGAAGATCAGCGCGAACTCGTGCACCTTGTTGATGCGAAATACCGCCGGATACCCCAGCGGGCGCAGGCGGTTGTATTCCTGGCGGCGATCCCAGATGAGCAGGTCGTCGTAGATGAAGCCGAGGTCCTCCAGCCGCCGCGCGAGGTCCGCGTGAAACGGATAGAAGCGCCCGTGCTTGCGCAGGTCCATCACTACCGCGATGCAGTACTTGCCCGGCCGCAGCGCCGTATGGACCTGCGCGAAGACCTCCGCCAGCGCCGCCAGGAAATCGTCATAACCGGCGATGCGCCCGAGGTCGGCGCCGTCGTCGCCGTAGTTGCGCACCGCCTTGCCATCGGCGCTGCGCCGCCGGGTCAGGATGTCCCAGTACGGCGGGGAGGTGATCACCAGGTCAACGGATTCCGGCGCGACGAAGCGCAGCAGCTCTCTTGCGTCGGCCACATGAATCGTGGCGGCCATCTTCTCGAACTCCTCTCCCTCGCAGGGAGAGGTCCTCCCGATTCCCATCGGGACGGGTGAGGGTGATTGGCGACTCCTGCCACCCTCTCCTTGATCCTCTCCCTGACAGGGAGAGGGGTTGTCGGGCGCGACCTCTCCCGAGGTCGCGGAGTTTCCGTCGCGCGCAAAGGGCGGTTGGATTGATGCCAGCCGTCGCCTAGCGATGGCCGCGAACTCCGCCGACAGCTCGATGCCGACACCCTGCATCCCCGCCTGCGCCGCGGCCATCAGGGTCGAGCCGAGGCCGGCGAAGGGATCGAGCACCACCTCATCCCCCGGCGCGGCGAAGCACGCGATGAGGCGGCTCGCCAGCGCCGCCGGGAACAGCGCCGGATGCTTCAGCCGCGCTTCCTCGGGTGTCTTGCGGAGGTCGCTCCACACGCTGATCGAATTGCGCGTCCACGCCTTGCCGTCAAGGCGGTTGGCGCGGGGCTGGTCCGGCTTGAGCATGTCACTTCTCATGGAGCGGCCGCCGCCACGAACCGCGCCATGCGCTCCAGCGCCTCCTCCAGCAGCGCCATGCTGGTGGCATAGCACAGGCGGATGTGCCCGGCCCCGCATGGCCCGAAGGCGTCCCCCGGCACCACCGCCACCTTATGCTGCATCAGCAGTTGCTCCGCGAACTCCGGTGAACTCAAGCCCGTCGGCGCGATCGAGGGGAAGGCGTAGAACGCCCCCTGGGGCTCGAAGCAGGGCAAGCCCATTTTCGCCAGCCGCGACAGCACCACCCGACGGCGGCGGTTGTACTCGTCCCGCATCTCCACCACTTCGCGCTCGGCCCGGCGCATCGCCTCGGCGGCCGCGCGCTGCGCGGTGACCGACGCGCACAGCGCGGTGTAGGCATGGATGCGGGTCATTGCGTCAATCAGCTCCGCCGGGCCGCAGGCGTACCCCAGCCGCCACCCGGTCATGGCGAAGGCCTTGGAAAACCCGCTCAGCAGCACCGTGCGCTCGCGCATCCCCGGCGCCGCGACGAAGCTCACCGGCTCCCCGTCGTAGCGCAGCTCGGCGTAGAGCTCGTCCGCGATCACCACCAGCCCCAGCTCCCGCACCACCTCCGCCAGCGCCGCCATCTCCTCGGCGTCCAGCGCCACCCCGGTGGGGTTGCTGGGGTAGCCCAGCAACAGCGCCTTCGCGTTCGCCGCCGCCTCCCGCACCTGCCGCGGCGTGACCTTGAAGCCCTGCTCCATGGTGGTGGCGACGCCAACCGGCGTCCCCGCGGCGAGGGCGACGCAGGGCCCGTACGCCACGTAGCACGGCTCGGGGAAGACGACCGCGTCGCCGGGGTCGAGCAGGGCGCGGCAGGCGAGGTCGAGGCCCTCGCTCACTCCCAGGGTGACGAGGATCTCGGTGGCGGGGTCGTAGTCCAGCCCGAAGCGCCGCCGCAGATAGCGCGCGATCTCGAGGCGCAGCTCCCAGGTGCCGCGATTGGGGGTGTAGTGGGTCTGCCCGCGCTCCAGGGAGTAGATGGCGGCCTCGCGGATATGCCAGGGGGTGATGAAATCCGGTTCGCCGACGCTGAGCGAGATGGCGTCGGGCATCGCCTCGACGAGATCGAAGAAGCGCCGAATGGGCGAGGGCTGAAGCGCGCGCACGCGCTGCGAGATGATGCTCCCGGGATCAGTCACGCCGAACCCCGCTCACATGCTGATGGGCAGCCGCTCGGCCTGCTCCGGCTGCTCGAGGATGTCGCCGTCCACCTTGTAGCGACGCAGGACGAAATGGGTGGCGGTGCTCTGCACGCCCTCGATGGTGGCGAGCTTCTCGGCGACGAAGAGCGCGACCTCGCGCATGGTGCCCCCCTCCGCCACCACGTGCAGGTCATACGCCCCCGACATCAGGTACAGCGAGTGCACCTCGGGGAAGCGCAGGATGCGCTCCGCCACCGCGTCGAACCCGCGCCCGCGCTCGGGCGTCACCCGCACCTCGATGAAGGCATAGACGCGCTCCGCCCCCGTGCGCTCCCAGGCGACCACCGCTTTGTACTTGCGGATGACGCCCGCCGCCTCCAACTCGCGGACGAGGCGGGTGACGCGGCGCTTGGGCAAGCCGGTGCGCTCCGCCATCTGGTCGGGAGTGGTGTGCGCGTCCTGCTCCAGGATCTGCAAGAGGTCCCGCACGCCGGGCTGCTTCATGACGCGAGTGATGTCAGCCATGTTCGTTCTCCCATGCGCGCCCAGTAGCACAGCCGTCCCGTTCGACAAGCTCAGGGCAGGCCTCGGCTGTGGGCGCCTCACTTACCGGCGGATATGGTAGGACAGCCGCCTGGCCTGAGCATCGCCGAAGGGTCCCGGCTGTCCTCGCGCTTGACGGGCGAGGACGCCCGTCCTACCGAATTGTGGCAGGCGAGACGCCTGGCCTACCGAATTGTGGCAGG
Organism: Armatimonadota bacterium; assembly: GCA_035527535.1. Taxonomy (NCBI): domain Bacteria; kingdom Bacillati; phylum Armatimonadota; species Armatimonadota bacterium. The sequence continues at coordinate 86,273 of DATLAK010000084.1, read as the reverse complement.
CGAGACGCTTGGCCTACTTGTGCAGCGGATGCCCGAGGGCGTCCTCGACCGCCTCCGCGATCCCCTCGGCTATGGTCGGATGGGCGCGAATCCCGGCGGCGAAATGCTCGATCGGGGTATTGGCCCAGATGGCGGCCGCCGCTTCCGCGATCAGCTCGGTGGCGGAGGGACCGACGATGTGCGCCCCCACCAGGCGGTCGCCGGCGACCACGACCTTGATGAAGCCGTCCTTGTCGCCCATCGCGATCGCCTTGCCCAGGGCGCGGACGGGGAAGGTGCCGCCGCGCGCCTCCAACCCGCGCGCGCGCGCTTGCGCCTCGGTGATACCGACCGAGGCGATCTCGGGCGATGTGTAAACGCAGAACGGCAGCGCCCGGTAATCCATCTTCTCCTCGCCGCCCAGGGCATTGGTCACCGCGACTCGGGCCTCCGCGATCCCCGCGTGCGCCAGCAGCGGCGGGCCGATGACATCTCCCGCGGCATAGACGCCCTCGATTCCCGTCTCCATGCGCTCGTTGACCACCAGGCGGCCGCGCTCGACTTTAACCCCGATCTCCTGCGCGCCGCTGCCCTCAAGCACCGAGCGCCGCCCCACCGCCAGCAGCACCAGGTCCACCTCGACTTCGGCCTCGCCGTCGCCCGCGTCGTAGCTGACGACCTTGGCCCCGTTGCGCGCCGCGATGGCGGTGACCCGGGCCGGGGCGTGGATCCGGATGCCCATGCGCTTGCAGGCGCGCGCGAGCTCGGCCGCCAGCTCGGGCTCCGCCTCCGGCAGGATGCGGTCCGTCATCTCCAGGATCGTGACCTGGGAGCCCAGGCCCGCCAACGCGTAAGCCGACTCGCAGCCGATGAACCCTCCGCCGATGACCGCCAGGCGCGCGGGCGGCTGCGGGAGCGTCCACAGGTCATCGCTGGTGATGGCGTGCTGGTCGGCGCCGGGGAGGGGAATGACCGCGGGGGCGGAGCCGGTGCAAATGATCACCTTCTGCGCCTGCACCACCCGGCGCCCGTCCGCGCCCTCGACCTCGACGGTGCGCCGGTCCGCCAGGTGCGCGCGGCCGCGCACGACCGCGACGCCGTTGTGCTGCAGCAGGTACTCGACGCCCTTGCGCAGCCGCGTCACGGTGGCGGTGACGTGGCGCACCACCCGCGCCCAGTCCACCTCCACCGCGCCCAGGTTGATGCCGAAATCGCCGGCGCGGCGCGCGTGCTGGGCGACCTCGGCGCAGTGGATCAGCGCCTTGGCGGGGATGCAGCCGCGATTGAGGCAGGTGCCGCCGAGGAACACATCGCGCTCGATCACGGCCGCGCTCGCGCCGCGCTGGCGGGCGCGGATGGCGCCGGTGTAGCCGGCGACCCCGGAACCGAGAAACGCGACGTCCACCTTCAGCGCATCACCCATGCAGCTACTCCTCGGCGCCGATCTTGCCCGCGTCGCGCAGCTTCTTCAGCTCGCGCAGCGCCACGCGCTCGTTGGGCTCTATCTGCAGAATCTTGCGCCACTCAGCGGCCGCCTCGTGCGGCTTGCCCGCTCTGGCCAACGCGTGCGCGTAGCTGCGCTTGATGCGCACCGGCGAGTCCAATTCGGCCGCGCGTTTGAGATAGGGCAGAGCCGACTCGAGGTCATGCTTGTAGGTCCAGTAGTAGGTGTATCCGAACTGGTGCGGCAGGTCCCAGTTATCCGGGTTGAGTGCAATCCCCTGCCGGTATAACTCGACGGCCTCCTTTTCCCTGCCGACCGAGGTCGCAATCCAGGCGCCGGCGGAGTAGGCCTCGGCGAAATGCGGATCGAGCCGCACCAGGTCCTGGCAGATACCGACCACGGGCGGGATCTCGCCGGAGTGCCAGTACTCGTCGGTCTTCACCCACAGCGCGTCCACGATCATGCCCCGCACCGCGGCGATCTGCGCCTCCGCGGCCTGCTCCGTCTTGCCGGGAGCCGGCGCGGTCTCCGGGGCCGGCGATTGAGCAACCGCGCCCACGCCTACATCCAGCGCGAAGCCCAGTAGCACCACCACCACCACTACCACCACCGTCGCCGCCAGCCTGCTCCTGCTCATGCTCATCCTCCTCGTGGGTTCAGGGTTCTCGACAACGGCCGCGCGATCGCTGCCGCCGCCGCGGCCTTGAGCGCGTCGAGCGCGATGAACGGCATCACTCCCCAGGCGAACGCCGCCCGCAGCGGAGTCGCCTCTCCCTTCGCCGCCGCCCATAACGCCAGCCATGCCCAGCCGCACAACCAGATCATCGCCGCGCCCGCCAGCGCCGCCGCGTAGCTGGGCGCGCCGCGTCGCCCCCGGACCTCGCTCAGCCATCCCGTCAGGTACGCGGCGACCACGAAGCCCACCAGGTAGCCCCCGGTCGGCCCCATCAGCGCCCCCGGGCCGCCGCTGCCGGCGGCAAACACCGGCAGCCCCAGCGTCCCTGCCAGGACGTACTGCGCCTGGGCGGCCGCCCCCCAGCGGCGCCCCAGCGCCGCGCCGCACAGCAGCACGAAGAAAACCTGCAGCGTCGCCGGCACCGGCCACCACGGAATCGTCACCCGCGCCCCCAGCGCGGTCAGCGCCGCGCCCGCGGAGCTGATGAGCAGGCCGCGTGCCGCCTGCCGCGCCCGGTGACGAGCGTCGTCCTGCGTGCGAGCTTTCGTGCCTGTGAGTTCGGGTCTCAAGTCGTCCCTCCTCGCGGTCGAGGTTGCGGCTTTGGGGGTTTATTCGCCAAGCCGCCGAAATACCGCACATAATGCGACCCGGGCTCGCCCCGCCCCCGCCACGTTCGAGATTCAATCATTCCACCGGGCGCACTTTCCGCTGCGCCGCCGCTACCGCTGCCAGCTCCGTCGCGTACGCCGCTATCACCGCCTGCGCCAGCGCGCGCGGCTCCGCCCCCAGCTCGCACAGCGCGGCCGCGGGCACCGGCGCGCCCGCGGCGATCACATTCAGCCCCAGGTGGATCAACCCCGACGCCGGGGAGGTGGTGGCGATCGAGACCGAGAGCTTGCGCCCCTGCCAGAACAGATCATCGCCGCGCCGCTGGAGGTCGCCTGTGGCCCAGCCGCCCTCGGCTGGGAATGCGAGGCCGCCCGCGGCCGCCCCTGCAATCCGCGCCTGCAGACACTCCGCAGCAATGATCACCAGCAGCCGCTGGCGCAGCACGGCGCGCTCGAGGTCGGCGCCAGCGTGCTCGGCGATGAAATGCAGCATGCGCCGGCTGCGGATGGCGGCGCCGGCGGCGAGGTCCTCCAAGTCCACCATGTGCTCGGGCGCGACATCGCAGGGCCCGACGAACGCCGCGATGGCGTCGCCCTTGAGGCCGAAGGTCGCGCGCAGCCACCCGCTGCGCAGCTCGGCGCCGGTGTAGGCGATCTCTTCCTCAGCGAAATGGGTAAGCACCATCGAACCACCAAGGCACAAAGACGCCAAGGACAGAAGAGGACGAGCGAGGCGCCCGCCGCCGTTACCCATCCCTCCGACCTTGGTATCTTCGCGTCTTAGGGGTTGACGTCTTCTCGCCGGATCAGGAATACACGATCTTGAGCACCCGGTGGTGCAGGGTATCGGCGACGTAGACCGCGCCGTTGCTGACGGCGATGCCGGAGGGAGCGGCAAGCCGGCCGACGCCGGCGTCGTCGCCGCGGAAGGTGGCCAGGGAGGCGCCGCCCTCGTCGAAGACCTGGACGCGGTTGTTGCCGAGCTCCGCCACCCACATGCGACCGTCGCGGTCAACCGCCAGATCGCGGGGCTCCAGCATCTGGTTGGGCCCCGAGCCCGGGGAGCCGAGAGCCAGCATCTGCCGGCCCGAGGAATCGAGCTTGAGCACGCGATGGTTGAGCGTGTCGGCGATGTAGATGCAGCCGGCGTCGTCCACCGCCACCCCCTGGGGCTTGCGCAGCTGCACCGCGCCGATGTGCGACGCGCCGAGCGAGAAGCGGTAGATGCCCTCCGCGGTGAAGGACTGGATGCGGCTGTTGGCGGTGTCGGCGACATAGAAATTGTGGAACTTGTCGAGCGCGATGCCGGTCGGCGAATCGAACTGCCCGGGCGCTTTTCCCCGGCGACCGAGCGACAACAGGAGCGCGCCCGCGGCGTCGAATTTCTGCACCCGGTGCGTTCCCTGCTCGGCGACGTACATCGCCAGCGTGCGATCCACCGCGATCGCCTGGGGGCTGATGAAGCGCCCGCGCCCCGCGCCGTAGCGGCCGAGCACGAACAGCTCGCCCTCGCGGGCCAGCCGCTGCACGCGGTGGTTGTAGGCGTCGGCGATGTAGAGCGCGCCCAGATGATCCACCGCCACCCCGCCCGGGCAGTTGAGCTCCCCCGGCTCGCGGCCGAAGCTGCCGAAGAACTCCTCCACCCGCAGCCTCAGCTCCGCCGGGCGCCGGGGCGTCGTCGCCACCGGCCGCACCGCCGCCACGTGGCGCCGCGGCCGCCCGTCGAGCTCGAGATAGTCGAAACGGTCCCGCGTCATGGCTATTCGCCTCGGCTGTGTCCGGTCTGCTCGACGCAATCGGAGCATATCACAGGCGAGGGCGCCCTTCGACAGGCCCCTAAGCCCGCTGGGCCGGGGTGGCGGTCGCGGCGCGACCTAGCCACTCAGGGCAAGCTCTGTGCCACATCCGCTTGCGCCGCCAAACCCCTGGCCGCGCTCTAGTCAGACTCCTGATGCTCGCGCTGCGCGCTCGACGCCGGGCGCGTGCGCAGGTGCGCCCACTCGCGCAGGTAGTCAATGTCCTCGCTCATGGTGACCGACAGCGGCACCGTCTCGCGCAGGCTGCAGATGACGTCGTCGGTCGTGACCTCGGCGCCGCGGTCGAAAGCGCGGTAGAGGGCGGCGACCACCGCCTGCTCGACCTCGGCGCCGCTGAAGCCGTCGGCGGCCTGCGCGAGCTGCTCCAGGTCGTACCCCGCCGGATCGCGCCCCCGGCGGCGCAGGTGGATGGCAAAGATCTCGCGCCGCTCCGCGACCACCGGCAGGTCCACGAAGAAGATTTCATCGAAGCGCCCCTTGCGCAGCAGCTCGGGGGGGAGCTGGGTGATGTCGTTGGCGGTGGCGACCACGAACACGGGGGCGGTTTTCTCCTGCATCCAGGTGACGATGGTGCCGAACACGCGCGAGGTGGTGCCGGCGTCGGAGGCGCTCGAGCTCTGGGTGCCGGCGAGGCCCTTTTCGATCTCGTCCAGCCACAGGACGGTGGGGCTGACCGCCTCCGCGATCTTGATCGCCTTGCGGATGTTCTCCTCCGAGGAACCGATGTAGCCGGAGAAGATGCGCCCCACGTCCAGGCGCAGCAGCGGCAGTTGCCACAGCGAGGCCACCGCCTTGGCGGTCAGCGACTTGCCGCACCCCTGCACCCCCAGCAGCAGCAGCCCCCGCGGCTCGGGCAAACCGAACTGACGGGCGCGCTCGCTGAAGGCCTTGCCGCGCGCGGTCAGCCACGCCTTGAGCAGGTCGAGGCCGCCCACGTCGCGCAGGCTGGCGGCGGTGTGGAAGTACTCCAGCAGCCCCGACTTGCGGATGAGCTGCTCCTTCTCGGCGATGATGAGGTCCACGTCGAAGCGGCGGCGCTCGACGATGCACTTGGCGAAAACGTTTTCCGCTTCCGCCAGGGTCATGCCCGCGGTCGCCTTGAGCACCTGTTCGTGCTCGGCCGAGGTCAGTGACAGATCCTCGCCGGCGCGGCTGAGGCTCTCCAGCGCGGTGTCGAGCAGGCCGCCGAGCTCCTGCGGTCCCGGCAGGTCGTAGTCAATGACGGTGACGTCCTTCTCCAACTCGTCGGGCAAGCGCAGCACCGGCGACAGCAGGATGACGGTGACGTAGCTGGTGCGCAGGCGCTCGGTGAGGTCGCGCAGCTTGCGGATGACGGCGGAGGAGTGCTGGCAAATGTTGGGGCTAAAGAACGGGTGAAAGTCGCGCAGCAGGAACACCGACGGCTCGGTGGTAGTGCGGATGACCTCGAGCGCGCGCAGAGGGTCGCGAGTGCCGTCGTCGGGCGCGATCGGCGCGACCTCCAGCGAGCCCGACTGCAGCCCCATGGTCTCGCTCCACACCCAGAAGCGCTTGTTTTGCCGCGCCACCAGCTCGCGCAGCGCCGCCGTCACCCGCCCCTCCTCCCACGAGATAACGTAGAGGATCGGGTAGCGGGCGCGAATCAAGACATCTATCTGGCTGGCGACGGAATCAATCATGTGCCACCGCCTACGAGCGTGCAACCCCGGTAGGGGGTTCTTGGCTTACGCGCCCAAGCAACTGGCGGCCGGCCTGTCATTCCGAACGCAGCGCAGCGAAGTGAGGAATCCCCTACCCGGGATGCGCAAGGCCAACAACTGCAGCCGCGAGCAACCCCGGTAGGGGATCCCTCGCGTTGCTCGGGATGACGCACCCATTGGGTGAGCGACTCACGTTGACAATGCATCATCTGGGTCGAAACCACAAGTCCGGCATGCTGGCGATGGGCTCTTATCATACCCGGCCCGTCAGCTCCGCGCAAGGGCTTCGCCGCCCGCCCGCCGAAATCAAGGCGCCGGGAGCCTACCATGACCGACCGCAGTTTCGATTCGCTCGCATATTCCCTCGCCCGCTACGACGCCATGACGCCGCGCCTGCGCTTCAACGCGCAGACGCCGGCCGGCGCTCGCTCCTGGCAGCGCAGGCTGCGCCGGCGACTGGTCGCACTTCTGGGCGGCTTCCCGGCGCGGAAATGCGACCTCGCGCCGCGGGTGCTGGAGCGCCGCGAAATGGACGGCTACACGCGCGAGCAGATCACCTTCTGCAGCCGCCCCGGCCTGCAGGTGATCGCCTACCTCCTGCTTCCCGACGGCTTGCGGGCGCCGGGGCCCGCCATGATCTGCGTGCCCGGCCACGGGCGCGGGGTGGACGACATCGTCGGCATTGACGACGACGGCAACCAGCGCGCCGAATGGGGCGGCTACCAGAACGACTTCGCCCTGCAGGCGGTGGCCCACGGCTTTGCCGCGCTGGCGGTGGAGCAACTGGGCTTCGGCCGCCGCCGCGACCGCAAGGCGCGCGACGCGGGCGCCGGAAACTCTTCCTGCCAGCCGGCGGCGGGCGCGGCGCTGCTGCTGGGCGAGACCATGATCGGCTGGCGGGTGTACGATGTCATGCGCGCGCTGGACTACCTGCTGATGCGGCCCGAGGTGGACGGCTCGCGCGTGGGGTGTGTGGGCATCTCCGGCGGCGGCACCACCACCCTCTGCGCCGCGGCCGCGGACCCCCGCATCGCCCTTGCCTTCGTCAGCGGGTACTTCAACACCTACCGCGACAGCATTCTGTCACTGCCGCACTGCATGGACAACTACATCCCGGGCATCCTGCGCTGGGCCGAGATGGCCGACGTCGCCGGCGTCATCGCCCCCCGCCCCTTTTTCGCCGAGTCCGGCACCAAGGATACCATCTTCCCCGTCGCCGCGACGCGGCGCGCCTTCGAGCGCCTGCGCGAGATCTACCGCGTCTTCGGAGTTGAACACCGTCTGGGCCTGCACGTCTTCCGCGGCGAGCATCAGTTCAACGGCAGGCGCGGCTGGGCGTTCGCACGCAAACATCTCGGGTTGGGATGATTCCCGGTGGCGCCCCGACAGGTCGGGGTGAAATGGGTTCAGTTGGCCCCGAAGGCCGGGGCCCCACCTTGGTGTGACGAGAGGAGACGAGCATGTCCGACATTGATCTGAGCAAGTACCGCATAGTTGACCTCTCCTTCGAGGTGCGCCCGGAGGCGCCGGAGCCGGACCGGCCCTTCGAGATCGCGCGAGGGCTGCTGCACGACCGCACCTTCAAGTACGACATCCTGCGCACCCACACCCACGTCGGCACCCACGTCGAGGCGCCCGCGCATTTCTACGACGGGGGCAAGTCCATCACCGACCTGCCGCTCGAGACCTACATGGGGCCGGCGGTGCTGGCGGCGGTGGACCTGCCGCGCGCGACCGCCATTACCGAGGAATACCTGGAGCAGGTGATCGGCGACATCATGGCGCCGGGGCGAATTGTCGTCACCCGCGACGACCGCGCCGCACGCGAGAACGGTCGCACGCCGCACCTGACGGCGGCGGCGGCAGAGTGGCTGGTGGCGCGGGGGATGAAGATGCTCGTGCTCGACACCGAGATGGGCGCCGACATCGAGGAAGGGCGTGCCCTGCACGACATCATCATGAGCCGCGACGTCCCCATCGTCGAGCGCCTGGCCAACCTGGGGGAGCTGCGGCGCCGCGAGTTCTACTTCATGGCGCTGCCCATCAAGGTGCGGGGGCTGGACAGCGGCTGGACGCGCGCCATCGCCATCGAGGAGCGCTGAGGGGCGGGGAGGGATGTCATCGGGTGCAACCGTTCTCGGTGGAGATGGCCGGTACTACAGCGATACACGCGGCTCAATCAGTCCGGGAATGTGGCGCAGCCGTCTCGGCTGCGAATGAACTCAATTGGCGGGCGAGACCCTTCGGCGTCGCTCAGGACCGGTGTCCGCCCCACCGGAATGCAGTTGTCCACCTGGCAGTGAACATAATATGCGAGCCTCAACAAGATGACTGTTCCCCGAATTGTGGAGTGGCGGCGATCACAGCCGGATTTCGTCGTGTACCTCCCCCGTGACGCGGGCGGCACAGACGCTGAAAACCAGCACCTTAATGTCGTAGCCACGCCCTCGGGGTCTTTCCTCGCCTTCTGGACCCAGGCGACGGAGGAGAACGCCCCGGACCAGCGCGTGGTGGTGAGCCGTTCTACCAGCCGGGGCAACACCTGGTCGCCGCCGTCGGTCATTGACGGCGCACAGCCGGGCGATCCCCCCGGAACCGGCCTGGCGAGCTGGGAGTTCCCCATCATCGCGCCGGGGATGGCGGCCGACGGCGGAGCGCGGGTCTATTGCTTCTACAATAAGAACGTAGGCATCAATGACGCGCGCGAGGACACCACGGGCGTGCTGCGCGTCCGCTATTCCGACGACGACGGCCTGACGTGGAGCGACGGCACGTTCGACTATCCCGTCGCCCCCAACGCCTTGAGCAACCCCGACCTAGCGGTGCCCCCAAACTGGATCGTCTATCAGACCCCGGGGGCTACACGGGAAGGCCACGTGCTCGCGGGGTTCACGCGGTGGGCGAGCGACGCCATCTCCACCATGGGCTTGTTGGAGCGGTCATCGGAGGTGTGCTTTCTGCGCTTCGAGAACATCCTGAGCGAACGCGATCCGGCGCGGTTGGTGGTTACCACGTGGCCGCGAGCCGATCACAGTATTCGCATCCCCGCGCCGGGGAACCCCGAGATCAGCGTCGCGCAGGAGCCTTCGGTACAGGTGCTGTCCGATGGGCGGTTGATCTGCGTCATGCGCGCGCTGACGGGGATGGTTCACTTCGCGCTGAGCGAGGATGATGGTCGCAGTTGGGGCGAGACGGCGCCGCTGTGCCGCGAGCCCGGAGGCAAGCCCCTGCTCAACCCCATCGCCCCGTGCCCGCTGTACCGGTTCGGCGACGGGCGGTTTCTCCTCATCTTCTACAACAACGACGGCAGCGGCAACGGGGGCAGCGGGCCCACGGACTACCTGCGCAATCGCACCCCGGCGTATTGTGCCATCGGGAAACTAGGGACAGCTCCCTATTTCTCACTGCTGAGCAAGACGACCGACTGCCTGGAGGCGACACGAGTCCTCGCGCTCGACGCCCTGGCGCCCGTGGGCGGCCTGGCGGCGGATTACGAGGTATGGTACCGCTGAACGGCTCGGCAGGAACACTTAGGCAGCTTCCTTTTTCTGGTCCCCCAGCGACAGTCGCGGTTGCGCCCGCGCCGATGCGGCCCCTTCCGGCAGGACTCCGCGCGCTCGCGCTGGAAGAAAGACCCTGTTCGGGTAGGAGCACGGCAGGCCGCGACCCCACGGTTCTACCCCGACGAGAGACTACCGATGACCGATTGTCAGTCGCCGGTTGCGAAGAACAACCGCCGCTGCGTGTCCCGCGATGAGGGCGGCGCCGGCTGCGGGGTGCTGGTGGTGGGCAGCATCGCCCTCGACAGCGTCCAGACCCCCTTCGGCGCGGTGCGCGAGGTGCTGGGCGGGGCGGCGGTCTATGCCTCGGCGGCGGCGAGCTTTTTCGCGCCGGTGCGCATGGTGGGGGTGGTGGGCGGCGATTTCCCGCGCGAGCACCTGCGCCGGCTGGAGCAGTGGGACATAGACATCAGCGGGGTCGAGGTGCGCGAGGGACAGACCTTCCGCTGGAGCGGCTATTACGAGTACGACCTCAACCAGGCGCACACCGTCAGCACCCACCTCAACGTCTTCGAGGACTTCCACCCCAAGCTGGTTCCGGCGCACCGCGACACCCCCTACGTGTTCCTCGCCAACATTGACCCCGAGCTGCAGTTGGCGGTGCTCGACCAGGTGCGCGCGCCGCGCCTGACCGTGTGCGACACCATGAACTTCTGGATCGCCGGCAAGCGCGAGGCGCTGATGGAGGTGATCTCGCGCGTGGACGTGGCGCTCATGAACGACGCCGAGGCGCGCCAGCTATGTGATACCCACAGCCTGGTGCAGGCGGCGCGCATGATCCTCGACCAGGGCCCGCGCGCGGTGGTGCTGAAGAAGGGCGAGCACGGTGCCTCCATGTTCACCCGTGACGGCCATTTCTCCGCCCCCGCCTATCCGCTGGAGGAAGTGAAGGACCCCACCGGCGCGGGCGACTCGTTCGCCGGCGGGCTCATCGGCTATCTCGCCTACACCGACGACTTCAGCGACGACAACCTGCGCAAGGCCATCATCGGCGGCAGCGTCATCGCTTCCTTCGATGTGGAGGATTTCAGCCTCGAGCGGCTGGCGCGCCTGACGCCCAACGAGATCGTGGAACGCTATCGCCGCTTCCGCGCGATAACCGATTTCGGCGACATGTAACGGCAGTTCACCGCCGAGAACACGGAGACTTGCCCGCCTATGGCGGGGAACAGAGAACAGAGAGACCTAACCGCCGACGAACGCCGACAGACGCCGAAGAAGATGAACCACAAAGGCACAAAGGCACGAAGAGAAACAGCAATCCGAACCGCGGAGAACGCTGAGGAGGCGGAGAGGGATAATCCGCAGATGGCTAGGCCCTTCAGGCCGCCACGGCGGCAGCAAAGCTGCCTAGCGGTTTCGCAGACTGCGCAGATTCAGAAACCACGGAGAGCACAGAGGGCATGGAGGGAAGACGGCAGGGAACCGCCCATGAACGCTGAGGAGGCGGAGAGGGACAATCCGCAGATGTCACAGATTGCGCAGATTCCTGATCGAGAGGCATTCCATTGTCAATCTGCGTAGTCTCCGTAATCCGCGGATCAGATCCCTCTCTCTTTTCTGCGGTTGAACCTATCGGGAAGAGAGGTGAATGATGTTCAAGCTGGGAGTATTCACGGACGAGATTTCGCAGGATTTCGAGCACGCGGTGCAGGTGGCCCAGGAGTACCGGCTGCAGACCGTCGAGATCCGGTCGGCGTGGGACAAACGGCTGCACCAGCTCAGCGACGACGACGTCGCTCGCATTATGCGCATCCTCGAGCCCACGGGCATCAAGGTCTCCATCGCCTCGGCGCAGTTCTACAAGTGTGACATTGACGACGATGAGGCCTGCGCCGAGCACCTGCGCATCTTCGCTCGCTGCCTCGAGATCGCCCCCCGCCTGGGCACCGACATGGTGCGCGGCTTCACCTTCTGGAACACCGGCCACACCGACGAAATCTGGGGCAAGCTGCTGGAGCGCTACCAGCAACCGGTGGAAATGGCCGCCACCGCGGGCATCATCCTCGCCATCGAAAACGAGGCCGCCTGCAGCGTCTCCAACGCCCGCTATCTGCAGCGCTTCCTGGCCGACATCAATCGCCCCCACGTCAAGGCGCTGTGGGATCCAGCCAACGAGGTGTTCGCGGATGACGGCGAGCGCCCTTACCCCGACGCTTATCACCGGGTGGAGAAGGAGATGGTTCATTTCCATCTCAAGGACGCCCGCCGTGACGAGCAGTCGGGCGAACCGCGCTGCGTCGCCGTGGGCGAGGGGGTCATCAACTGGCAGGGGCAGATCAAAGCGCTGCTGGAATCCGGCTACAGCGGGACCGTATCCCTGGAGACGCACTGGCGCCCGACACAGCTCAGCGAGGAGCAGCTCAACCGTCCGGGCGGCGCCGAGTTCTCCAGCTGCGGGGAGTACGCCACCCGCGTCTGCCTCGACAACCTGCTGCGCATCGTCAAGCAGGTTACGGGGTAGGGGGCGGCAGCGCGCCGGCGGCTGGCGCCGCCGAGGCGGCGAACACGGAGGGGCGGCGGGGGCTCGGCGGGGGATCCCCTGGGATCCCCTACTGCGCGGCGAGGTAGATGCGGCCGCGGTCGGGCTCGAGGGTGACCTTTAGGCCCAGCGCGTCGCGGAACAGCCCCAGCGGCACCAGCGCCCGGCCCCGCATCAAGCGCGCCTCAGTCTCCAGGGTGAACTCCCTCGCGTCCACCAGCGCGACGCGGCTGCCCATGGTGAGCTTGATGTCATGCGCGAAGGCCCGCGCGCGCACGAGCTTGCTCGCCGGGATCCAGTGCACGACCCCCCCCGAGTGCTCCACGATCGCGCGGAACGGGGCGAGGGAGATGCCGCCCTCGGTCACCAGCGGGACATCGGTGTACACCGGCTCGCCGTTGAGAACCATCCCGGAGTCCCAGGGGATGCGCAGATCCTGACCTGCGGCGAGCCGGCCGCCTGTGAGCAGTCCGTTCAAGCGCGCGATCTCCTGTGTCGGCACCTGGTAGAGCGCTGAGACGCTGCCCAACTGCTCGCCCGGCTGCACCGTGTGCAGGATAAGCTCGCCCCGCTCCCCCCGCACGGCCAAGACCGCCGTCGGGGTCTCGGGCGCGCGCGCAATCTGCACCGGCGAACCCGCCGCGGGCGCCGGCGCCTGCGGCGCCAGGGCCGCGGCTTGGACCCCGACCGCCGGGGTCGCAACCGCGAGCGCGACGGCCGCGGACTGCGGAACTTGCGCGGCGGGGGGCAGCGCGGCTACCTGTACCACCCCCACCGGCAGAACATTGTGCGCCAGCGCCGCCTCCGGCGCGGACGCAACCGCGAGGGGCTCGTCCGCCGCGGGGTCGGCGACCGACGCGATGGCCGCCGTCGGCTCCGCCGCGCCCATGGGCTGCGCGGGGGCGGGAGCCGCCGTGACGGTCGTGGGTTCGGCGCGAGTCGCCGCCGGCGGCGCCGCGCCGGCGGGAGCGACGACTGACGGCCCGACCGGACTGCCGACCTCGGCGGATTCGAGCATGGACCCGATGGCGGCGTCGGGGGCCGCGGCTTCGGCGGCGGTGGCGGCGGCGAGTTCAACCCCCGGGAGCGCCGCCGCGGGCTGGCCGCGCATCTCGGTGCGCCCGCCGGGGTTATTGACGATCACGCTGACCAGTGCCGAATCGTGCCGCCGGTCGCCCAGATCGAAGGCGGTCGCCTTCAACGCGTGCGGGCCGTTGACGTAGCGCGTCGTATCCAGCGAATACGTGAACGGGGGCATGTTGGTCAGCGCGACGAAGGCATCATCAACCAGCAGCATGACGTAGCGCACGCGGCTCTCATCGGTATTCACGCGCACTTGGATGGGACCCGAGACCTCCTGTCCCTCCGCCGGGGCGGCGATCTCCACTCGCAGTTGCGCGGCGCCGGGTTGGCCGGCTTCGCCTTTCAGCGCGACCACCGCGTCCACGGCGTGGCTGCGGCCGGTCGAGTCATAGACGCGCGCCGTCAGCGTGTGGGAACCTTGCGCGAACTGGCCGCAGCGCCAGGTGAGCTTGCAACTGCCGGCGGCGACCGCGGGCGACATGGTGACGGTATCGTGCAGCTTGCCGTCCACGTACAGTTCCGCCGCGGTGACTTCGGCGTCCGCGCCGGCATCGAACAGCACGGTCACCGCCACCTGCTCGCCGACGACCACCGACGAATAGGCCGGGGAAGCGATGGCGGCGCTGGGGCCGTTCTCGCCCGCCGCCGCCGAGATCGTCAGGCCGGCCGCCAGAATGAGAGCGAAACCGAGGGTCATGCCGATGGCCGCAGCCTTGCGCATCGCGCTACCTCCTGCCGGGCGCTCGCCCGTGCTGCGTTTCGAGCCGGGGGAATGCTAGCACAAAGCCCCCTCCCCGTCAACCGAACCCCGGCGCGTTCGCCCCCGGCGCCAGCGCCCACCGACGCTGGCCGGCAGGATAATTCGACGCGCGCCGCGTAGTAATATGTCTATTGAGATACGGCGCGTATGCCGGTTCCACCTTACCCGGGAGGCCTATCGTGGAGGAAACCATCAACTTCGGAGTTATCGGGTGCGGGGTCATCGGCCCCTGGCATACGCGCGCACTGGAGCAGGCGCCTGGCGCCAGACTGGCGGTGGTGTGCGATATCGTCGAGCCCAAGGCGAAAGCCCTGGCCGAGCAGCACGGCGTGCAGTACCACACGGACTACCGGGAGGTGCTGGGGCGGGACGATATCCAAGCCGTGTCCATCTGCACCCCGAGCGGGATGCACGGCGAGATGGTGGTCGAGGCCGCCCGCGCCGGCAAGCACGTGTTGTGTGAGAAGCCGATGGAGATCCACGTCGCGCGAATGGACGCGATGATCGCGGCCTGCCGCGACGCAGGGGTGAAGCTGGGGGTGGTTTTCCAGCGGCGCACGCAGCCGGTGTGGCGGAAGGTGCGCGAGGCGGTGCAATCCGGCGCCCTCGGTAAGATGGTGCTGGGGGACGCGTACATCAAGTACTTTCGCAGCCAGGAGTACTACGACACCGCCGGGTGGCGGGGCACCTGGCAGTGGGATGGCGGCGGCGCCCTCATGAACCAGGGCGTGCACTGCGTTGACTTGCTGCAGTGGATCATGGGTCCGGTGCAGACCGTCTTCGGTCGCGCCGACCATCTGGTACGCAAGATCGAGGTCGAGGACACCGCGGCGGCGGTGCTCACCTTCGCCAGCGGCGCCTTCGGCGTGCTCGAGGGCACGACCTCGGTCGTCGGCATGGACCACCGGCTGGAGTTCCACGGCGAGCGGGGCACCATCGTCGTTGACGGCGACGATATCGTCAAGTGGGAGGTGCCCGGCGAAACCCTCGAGCAAGCGCGGTCCTGTGTCACCGTCGAGCGCGACGGCTCGGCCTCCGACCCCACCGCCATCGGCGCGGAGGGACACGTGCGCCAGATAATGGACCTGGTGGAGGCGATCCGACACGACCGCGAGCCTATGGTCAGCGGCGGCGACGCCCGCCACGCGGTGGAGATCATCCTGGGCGTTTACAAGTCATCGCGCCTCGGCGCGCCGGTGACTCTGCCGTTGGATTCGGAATAGGCGCGGTGGGGGGCGCCGCGTCCGCGAGGCGACTGCGATGATCACCGGCAGCCTCGCCGAGGTCTTCTCCGCCACCCAGGGCGAGGGGCTGTTCGTCGGGCAGCGCCAACTCTTTGTCCGCCTGGCGGGGTGCAACCTGCGCTGCCGCTACTGCGACACCGCCTGGGCGCGCGCGCGGACGCCCTGCTGCCGCGCCGAGCACACCCCCGGCGGTCGCGACTTCACGGCGCATGCGAATCCCCTCGACGCCGAAGGTGCGACGGCCCTCGTCTTGCGCCTGCAGGTGGGACGACTGCACGATGCGGTGAGCTTCACCGGCGGCGAGCCGCTGCTGCAGCCGGAGTTCCTGCGCGACCTGGCACAGCGACTGCGGGCGGCGGGACTGCGGGCGCACCTGGAAACCAATGGTACGCTCGCGGAAGCCCTCGCGCGGGTGTCGGATGCGGTTGACGTCATCGCCATGGACCTCAAGCTCCCCAGCGCCGCCGGGTTCGAGTGCTGGGACGAGCACCGCGCCTTTCTCGATGCCGCGAGACCCTTCATGCAGCGCCCCGGCGCCCTGCTGTTCGCCAAGGCGGTGTTCGCGCAGGCAACCACCGAGCAGGAAATCGAGCGCGCCTGTACGCTGCTGGCGCAGGTCAGCGCGGAGATACCACTCGTGCTCCAGCCCGTCTCCGCGGTTGCCGGCGGCCCCGAGCCGCCCGCGCCCGCCCACGCGCTCGCCCTGCAGGCCGCCGCAAAACCGCTTCTCGCCGACGTCCGCGTCATCCCGCAAACGCACAAGCTCATGGGGCAGATGTAGGAAGCCGTCTCACGATTTTGGTCCAAGAACCCCTTGACAGGGCGTTCATTCTGGATTATTATAGTCCATAAGAGAGGTGGAGATCTGCGTGGACGTCATCCGGCGAAAGACAGATTACGGGTTGCGCGCCCTGGTGGCGATCGCCCGGGCCGAGGGTCCGATGCGCACCGAGGAGCTGGCGGCGCAGGAGGGGGTTCCGGTAGCCTTCTTGCACAAGGCGCTGACCGACCTTGCCAACGCCGGGGTGCTCGACGGACAGCGCGGGCGGACGGGCGGCTTTACGCTGGCGCGCCCGGCCGACGAGATCACCGTGCTGGAGGCGGTCGAGATCATGCAGGGGCCGGTGGCGGTGAGTCGGTGTCTGCTCGGCGATGACGCCTGCCCGCGCCAGGAGAGCTGCGGCCTGCGCTGGGCGTGGGAGATGGTGCAGCAGAAGATCGCCTCCTTCTTGCGCGGCCTGACGGTGGAGGACCTGGTGCGGTCGCTGGGGCCGGCGCCGGGTGGAGGCAAGCGACGGCGCGCCGCGGTAAGCGCGGACCGCTGACGAAACGAGGAGAATGACATGAGCACCAAAGTTGCCAGGCAGATCATCCACATTGACGAGGACCGCTGCAACGGCTGCGGCCAGTGCGTGACTGCCTGCGCCGAGGGCGCGCTGGCGATCATTGACGGCAAAGCCCGCCTGATCAACGAGGTTTTCTGCGACGGCCTGGGAGCCTGCATCGGCGAGTGTCCGACGGGCGCCCTCCTCATCGAGCAGCGGACGGCCGACGAGTTCGACGAGGAGGCGGTCGAACGGCACCTGGCGCAGGCGACCGTTTCATCACGAGAGCCGCTGCCTTGCGACTGTCCGGGCTCGCTGGCCGAGGAGCTGCGCCCGCGGCGGGCCTATGCCGAGGCCGCGCCAACCGCGGCGGTCGCGTCGGAACTGCGCAACTGGCCGGTGCAGATTCACCTGCTGCCGCTGGAGGCGCCCTACTACGCGGGCGCGGACCTGCTGCTGGCGGCCGACTGCGTGCCCTTTGCGCATCCGGCGTTCCACCACGACCTGCTGCGGGGGCGCACGCTCGCCGTCGGCTGCCCCAAGCTCGACGACGCCGGCTTCTACGTCGAGAAGCTGGCCGGCATCCTGCGCGCCAACGACATCCGCAGCCTGACGGTGGCGCACATGGAGGTGCCGTGCTGCTTCGGGCTGCAGCGCGTGGCGGAGACGGCGGTGGCGCAGTCCGGCAAGTCCATTCCGGTGGAGACGACCGTCATCGGGCGCGACGGCACGGTCAAGTCCGCTCCCGATCGCGGGGCTGCGTGCCCGCACGCATGAATGGGGGGTAGGAGGTAACGCCCATGACGTGGGACAAGTGCCCGGGCTCCAGGCAGTTCTCCCAGCCGATGCCGGAGTTCTACCCGTGCCCGTGGTGCGGCGGCGAGGTCGAGATCTGGAGCGACGAGCTGCAGGCCAAGTGTCCGGAGTGTGGGCGCGAGGTGACGCGCGAGCGCATCCAGGGCTGTATTGACCACTGCGAGATGGCGCGCGAGTGCCTGGGCGCGGAGCGCTACCAGCGGCTGGTCGCCCAGAGCCGACAGGCCAAAGCGGTTGGCAACGCGCAGGCGGGGCCGACCGACTAGGACGACATGGACTGGGACCAGGAAGCCGAGGAGCTGCTGCGGCAGGCGCCGGTATTCGTGCGCCCGCTGGCGCGGCCGCGGACGCGCTTGCCCAGCATATCGCCGGTTGCGGCTTCCCCGAGTTCCTGGATCGCGGCTTGAGCCCGCGCCCCATCCTGTCGCACAATCGCTTTCAGGCGGCGGTGATGGAACGCGAAGGTGCTGCCCTGCGGCAACATCACCCCGACAGATCGGGGTGCTCAATCCGCCGGGGCATTCCCGCTTTCCGAGGTCACGTCCTGCCCAAGCGCCGGGCGGCCCCCACGCCGCCTGGGCAGGAGGCAAGCTCCCGCCTCACGAATGTATTTGCGAATCCACGCGCCGAACAGGGAGAACAACCATGCGCAAGGTCAAGATCGGATTCATTCCCTCCCACCGCGACCCGTTCAGCCGCAAGTGGGGGGCGCAGATGCGGCGGCGCTGCGCCGCCGCGCTGCGCAAGACCCCCGGGCTCGAGTTGGTCGCGCCCAGCCCGGAGCTGACCGCCGACGGCCTGGTGAGTAACATCGAGGAAGGGCGCAAGACGCTCGCTCTCTTCCGCGCGCAGGGGGTCGCTGGCGTCATCGTCGGCGGCATGACCTTCGGCCACGAGACCTCGGCCGTGGGAGTCGTGATTGCGGGCATGGCGCCGGGCACACCGGTGCTGCACTTCGCAGCCAAGGGAGCGCCCATCGGCGCGGACGGCCTGCGGGCCTCCGACTCGTGGTGCGGGCAGTTCATGCTGACCTCCGCCATGAAGCGCCGCGGCATCAAGTACGAGCATATCCCCACGTGCTTTCCCGAGGAGCCGGTGTTCGCCGAGCACGCCGCTCGCTTCGCGCGCGCGTGCGCGGCCCACCAGGCGTTCCACGGCGCGCGCTTCGGCCAGATCGGCGCGCGGCCGGAGGAATTCGAGTCGGTGTGGTGGGACGAGGCGTCGCTGCAAAAGCGCTTCCACCAGACCATCGTGCCGGTGGACCTCGACGAGGCATGGTCGCGGGCGGAGGCGATCCCCGCCAACGCGAGGCAGACGGTGGCGCTCGTGCGCAAGCTCAAGCGCGCCCTCGGCCCTTGCGACGCGCCGCCGGAGGCGCTCACCAACATGGCGCGCGTCGAGCTGGCCCTGGAGCAACTGGCGCGGGAGAAGGAGCTGGTCGCGCTGGGAGTCAACTGCTGGACGCGGGTGCAGGAGCGGCTGGGGGTATCGGTGTGCGGGGTGCTGGGCCGCCTCACCGACAAGGGCCTTCCGTGCGCGTGCGAGGTGGACATGTACGGCGCAGTCAGCATGTGGGCCGCCTACACCGCCGCCCTCGACCGCGTGGCGCCGCACTTCATTGACTGGACCGAGCTCCACCCCGAGCGCGACAACGTGTGGCTCGCCTGGCACTGCGGCAACTGCCCGACCAGTCTGTGCGAGAGCGGCTGCGCTCCGGCGCTGCGCGATCACAGCATCCTGCCGGTCAAGCCCTCCCACGGCACCGTCGAGTTCCGCATGAAGCCGGGGCCCGTGACCTGCATGCGCCTGGTGGAATACGACGGCGAGTTCACGATGTTCATCGGTCGCGGCGAGGTGGTAGCGATCGAGCCCTTCACGCGGGGGTCCTACGGCTGGGTGCAGGTCGGCGACGTCATGGACTGGGAGCGCAAGATGGTGGAGCACGGCATCATCCACCACGGCGTGCTCATCCACGACCCCGAGGTCGCCGCCGCCCTCGAGAGCTTCTGTCGCTTCAACGACATCGCCGTCGTCACCGCGGCGTAAGGGGGCGGCCGGCGGCGCCAGGGGGTGGCGGAGCCGCGGCCGCCAAGATCAGGATGTGAGCGGGCAGGCGGAAACGCTCGCGGGGCCGCCTGAGACGCGGCCGGGGGTGCGTGCGATTGAGGTGGGTGCGCGAGAACTGGCCGCTGGTGGTCGCCATAGCGCTGCTGTGGCTGAGCCTGGGGGTGATCCTCCATCAGTCGCTGTCTGTGACCGGCGGGAGCCTGGTCTACGGCCTGGATGACGCCTACATCCACATGGCGGTGGCCAGGCACCTGGCGCAAGATGGCATCTGGGGCGTCACCAAGTACGGCTTCAGTTCGTCCCAGTCCTCGCTGTTGTGGCCGCTGCTGCTGGCCCTTCCCTATCTGCTGGTGGGGCCGAGCGAGATCGTGCCCCTCGCGTTCAACATCGTCTTCGGGACGCTGCTGGTGGCCCTGATGTTCCTCCTGCTGAAGCGCGCGGGGCTGCCGAACGCCTTCATCCTGCTGGTGCTGGCGGAGCTGATCGTGTTCCTGCCGGTGCCGTGGCTGGCGTTCACAGGCATGGAGCACCTGCTGCAGGCGGTGATGGACCTGGCCTTCGTTTATCTCTGCATCCAGGCGCTCACCCGCCAAGAGCAGCCGCGCGCCAACGCAGTGCTCATGCTGGCGCTGACTCCCCTGATAACCGGGATCCGCTACGAGGGGCTGTTCCTGATCGCGGCGGCGATCCTGCTGTTCCTGCTGCGCCGCCGCTTCGCGCTGGCGATTGCACTGGCAGGCCTGGCGGCGGCCCCCTTGGCTGCCTACGGGGTGGTCGCGATCAGCCACGGCGGTTACTGGTTGCCCAATTCGGTGCTGCTCAAGAGCGCGTACTTGGACTTGCCGGGGGAGGTCGGGGGGCTGACGCTGGCGGCGCGCTCCCGCCTATGGTATCTGGTGGTGCCCTGCGTGCTCCTATACCTTTGGGGCCTGCGGGCGAGGCGCGGCATATGGCAAACGGAGCAGTTGGCGGTCCTGATTTTCCTGCTCGTCTTCGCGATGCAGGCCCTGCTGGCAAAGGTGGGGTTATCCCGCTACGACGCCTATCTCGTCGCCCTGGGCCTCTATGCACTCGCCGTTTCCGTGTTCGCGGCGCTGCGTTCCATCAGCATTTCGGAGGCAACCCGCGTCCGGGCGGCATTGCTGGCCATGGGGGTGCTGCTGGCCCTGCGTCCCGGCCAATGGGGCTTGTCCACCATGATCCTATCGCACGTGACCGTCGCGGACATCTACCAACAGCAGTACCAGATGGGTCGGTTCTACCGGCAGTACTATCAGGGGCAGGCGGTCGCGGCCAATGACATCGGCGCCGTGAGCTTCCTGGCGGACACCAAACTGTTGGACCTGTGGGGGCTGGCGAACACGGAGGTCACGACCGCGCGCCTGAATCGGACCTACAACACCGCGACCATCCGCCGGTTGGCGCGCGCCAAGGGAGTCAACGTCGCCGTGGTCTACTGGACATGGTTCACGCGCTTCGGCGGTCTGCCCCGCGAGTGGGTGATGGTGGGCAAGTGGCGCATACCGGCCAACGTCATCTGCGCCGAGGAGATCGTCACTTTTTATGCGGTTGACCCCTCGGAAGCGCCGATGTTACGCCGGCACCTGCTGGACTTCTCCTCGGAACTGCCGCCGCAGGTGGAGCAGTTGGTTTTTCAGTAGGTCCCGTGATTACGGCCCGGGTTGCAGACCGCCGTCCCCCATCAGCCAGGGACCTGATGGAAGGGGAGGGCTTTGCGAGGGCGAACAAGCACAAGGAGTCCCATACCGGGAACCGCTGAGCGATGGTGACCCTTGGTATGGAGGCGGGACCCAACCCTCGCGGGATCGCCTGAGACGCGGCCGGGGGTAAGTGCGGTTGAAGTGGGTGCGCGAAAACTGGCCGCTGGTGGTCGCCATAGCGTTCCTATGGTGGAACCTGGCGGTGATCCTTGAGCGCTCCCTGTCCGTGACCGGCGGGCGCGTGGTGTACGGCCTGGATGACGCCTATATCCACATGGCGCTGGCCAAGCACCTGGTGCAGGATGGCGTCTTGGGGGTCACGAAATATGGCTTCAGCTCCTCGCAGTCCTCGCTGTTGTGGCCGCTGCTGGTAGCCCTTCCCTATCTGCTGGTAGGGCCGAGCGAGATCGTGCCGCTTGCGCTCAACATCGTCTTCGCGACACTGCTGGTCGGCCTGATGTTCCTCCTGCTGAAGCGCGCCCAGTTGCCAAGCGTCTATATCCTGCTGGTACTGGTAGAGCTGATTATCTTCGTGCCGCTGCCGTGGCTGGTGTTCACGGGCATGGAGCACGTGCTGCAGGCGTCGGTGGACCTGGCCTTCGTTTGCCTCTGCATCCAGGCGCTCACTCGCCAGGACCAGCCGCGCACCAACGCAGTGCTCATGTTGGCGCTGACTCCCCTGATCACCGCCATCCGCTATGAGGGACTATTCCTGATCGCGGCGGTGATGCCGCTGTTCCTGCTGCGGCGAAGGTGGGCGCTGGCGATCGCGCTGGCAGGCCTGGCGGCGGTTCCGTTGGCGGCCTACGGGGTGGTCGCGATCGCCCATGGTGGCCGCTGGCTGCCCAACTCGGTGCTGCTCAAGAGCGCCTGCTTGGGCTTGGCGGGGGAGATGAAGGGGCTGGAGCTGGCGGCGCAATCCCGCGTGTGGCAAGTGGCAGTCCCTTGCGCGCTGCTGTTCGGCTACGGCCTGCTGAGGAGACGCGGCATATGGCGGAGGGAGCAGTTGGCGCTCCTGGTATTCCTGGTCGTCTTGGGGATGCAGGTGCTGCTGGCAAAGGCGGGGTTGCTCCGCTACGACGCCTACCTCGCCACCTTGGGGATCTATGCACTCGCCGTTTCCGTGTTCGCGGCGCTGCGTTCCACCAGGCTGTCGGACCGCGCCCGCCTGCGGGCGGCGCTGGCGGCGACCGGGGCGCTGCTGCTCATGCCGATCGGACAACACGGGCTGTACACGATCACCGTCACGCATATCACCGTCGCGAACATTTATCAACAGCAGTACCAGATGGGTCGGTTCTACCGGCAGTACTATCAAGGGGAGGCGGTCGCGGCCAACGATATCGGAGCCGTGGATTACCTGGCGGACATCAAGCTGCTGGACTTGTGGGGGCTGGGCACCCCGGAGGTAGCAGCCGCGCGCCTGAGCCGGACCTATGACACCGCAACCATCCGCCGGTTGGCGCGCGCCAAGGGAGTCAAGGTCGCCATCGCCTACCGGGGATGGTTCACGCCCTTCGGCGGCCTGCCCCGCGAGTGGGTGATGGTGGGCAAGTGGCGCATACCGGTTAACCTGATCTGCGCCGGCGACACCGTCACCTTCTATGCGGTTGACCCAGCGGAAGCGCCGATACTGCGGCGGCACCTGCTGGACTTCTCCTCGCAGCTGCCGCCGCAGGTGAAGCAGACGATGTTTCAGTAGGTGCGCCCGTCATCTTGCGATTCCGCCATTAGGATACGGCGGGGCCCAGCGTGGACCACCTGCAGCACCAGCCGACCGCTCTTGGTCGCGTGCACGATGCCGCCATTCAACGCCGCTGGCAGCTCCTGCGGTTGCCCCCAAGAGCGTCCGTGGTCGCGCGACCGCACCACGAAAGTCTGATCGGTCTCCACCGTCGGGATCGCCAGCAGGAGATCGCCCCCGGGCGTGCGGCACAGCGAGGGCATGCTCTGCCCCCCGTTGGCGCCCGGCGCGGGATGAAACCAGTTGCCCCGACCGGTCGGGGCGGTCTCGTCCCATGCGGGTGCCGGCGCCGCATCGCCGCTGACGCGCAGGTTGCGCAGCGCGAAGCCCCCATACCCGGCGAAGCCGATGCGCCCCGCGCCCGCCGTGATGTCGCTCACCACCGGTCCCGGGCGGCCCTCGACCCACACGCGAATCGTCGCGCCCGCGCACTCCACCCGCGCCTGGTACCAGCGTTCGGTCTCGCTCGGCACCCCCGGTATGATCGCCAGCTTGAGGTTGCGGACGTAGCCCGAGGAGTCAACCCTCGAGATCGCCGCCCAGAAGTGTTTGGCGCGCGCCTGCTGCGCGCACCACGGGAAGCTGACCCAATAGTAGTCATTGGCGCCCCGCGCGCGCAGGATGACCCCGACATCGCCGGCGCCGGTCTCGCGATAGCTCGCCAGGAACTCGAACCCCACGGTCGCGTCCGCGAACGCCTGCGGCAGATGGAACGCCAGGGCGTGGTTGTCAGGGGTGGTCGGGCAGTCAATCCGCCCTGCCGCGTCTTCGCTCCACGCGCCGTTGACAAAGGCCCAGTCGCGACCATCGCCGATTCTCAAGTTCATCGCCAGCGGTCTCCCATGGTGCACTTGCAGTCAACAGGCTGGCAGCTGCGCGTCTCCCGACCGGTGCTCTCCGAGGGGCCGACTTGGCGCCTCGAACCGCGCACGCCCAGCCTCCGCGACCCGCGCGAGGTCCGCGGAGACTACTCTCGTCCGCCTCCCAGCCGCCGCCACACCTCCGCCTCGCCCAGGCCGTGGACGCGCACGGCCTTGCGCCGCGATTTCTCCCCCGACACGATGTGCAGTGACGACCGCGCGACCCCCAGGTGCTCGGCGATCTGCGCCAGCATCGCGCGGTTGGCCTTGCCCTCGACCGCCGGCGCGGTGACCGACACGATCACCTCTCGCGCCGCGACGTCGGCCTCGATAGCATCGGCCGCCGCCCGCGGGCGCACGCGCACGCGCAGGGTCACCGGGCCTCCCGTGCTTTCCGTTTTCTTGCGCAAGTCGCCCACCTCACGGGCGCCCCGACCGGTCGGGGCGAGACAACCGCGACTTCAGCGAAGTCGCGCCCCTAGAGCAGGAATAGCGCGACCGCGGTAGCGAAGTTGAAAAGGCCGTGCGCGACCATCCCCGGCAGCAGCGACCCCGTGCGCTCGTAAACCACGCACAGCGCCACCCCGAGCACCAGCACCGGCACGAAGCTCACCCAGTTGAGGTGCACGAGCGCGAACACCACCGCGCTCGCCAGCGCCGCCACCGGCATCGTCCAGCGCTTGCGCATGCCGCCGTAGAGGGCTCCGCGGAACACCGTCTCCTCCACCACCGGCGCGGCCACGCACAGCAGCACCAGCAGCAGCGCGCGCGCCGCCAGCCCATGCGCCCGGGTCATCTCGGCCACCAGCAGGTTGACGGGCGGCGCGGGCAGCAGGCGACTGGCAACGACGACCGCCGCCATGGCCAGCGGCAGGGCCGCAGCGTAGGCGCCGATGCCGTGGGCGATGCTCTTGGCCACCGACAGGCGGCGCCAGCCGGCGGTGCGCAGGCCCGTGCCCGGCGGCGCCACCGCCGCGGCAAACCACCACAGGGCAAGCACCGAGGCCGCGATGTATGAGGCCAAGATGGCGGCGATGACGCCCGTCGTGCCCAGGCGACGCGCGAACGCAAGAGTGCCCCCTGCCACGAGCGTGCTCAGCACCAGCCACGCCCCCACCAGCTCCAGGCCCGCCCACGCCCCCCAGGGGCGTTCGGGCAGGCCGTGGTAGGGGCCGAAGCCGGCCCGCCGCAGGATTCCCCACAGCAGCACCCCGACCCCCAGCAGCATGAGCGCGATGAAGCCTGCCATCAACGCCCCCACCCGCTTGACCAGCCGCACCCCCGCCTCGAACATGCTCCGGCGCAGCTCGAGGTCCCGCTGCACGCGGCCGCCGCTGACCGCGATCTGCGATTCGATCAGCAGGTGCGCCGGCACCCGCTGCGGTATCC
Source organism: Armatimonadota bacterium (assembly GCA_035527535.1). Taxonomy (NCBI): domain Bacteria; kingdom Bacillati; phylum Armatimonadota; species Armatimonadota bacterium. Next base: position 61,019 of record DATLAK010000084.1, on the reverse strand, counting down.
ACGCCGCCGCTTCGCTGACCAGCCATTCCTGCGTGAGCCGGTTGTTGGCGTAGAGTTGAGCCAGCAGCGACAGGACGTCGCGACGGCCGATGTCCAGTGACCCCTGAAGCACCCGCAGCGCGCGCATGGTATCGCCGCCGTGGGCATAGAGCGCCGCCGCCGAGGCGATGGCGGCGGTATGCTCCTGCGGGTCCTGGAGCCCCTGCGCCGCCCGCTGGAAGTACGCCGCCGCACTCTGGACGCCCATGCGCGCGAAGCGCCCCGCCGCCTTGCGCTGCCGCAGGGCAAACGACCGGTCGGACTCAAGGCCCTCCAGGTAGTAGGTCAGCCCCAGCACCACCCGGCCCTGGAAGAGATCCATGCGCGCCTGGTGGGTGCGCATCTGGGCGCGGCCGGCGTCGGTGGCGGTGGACACCACGACCTCGGCGGTCAGCCCCAGCGCCGCCAACCCCAGCAGCACCACCGCTGCTGCGATACGGCCCCGCGAGTCTCCCTGCGGGGCCGGCTGCGGTTGCGGTCTCGGCTCCTCGCTCGCTAGCATGACTGATCCGGTACCGTTTCGGCGCGCGAGCCGCCCGCCAGCAGGTGGAGGTAGGTCTCCAGCAGCCCCCGGAACTCGGCCTCGAAGCGGGCTCGCTCGCGTCGCAGCTCCTCCACCTCGCGCGCTATGCCCTCCGCGTCGCGCCGGGCCGCCGCCAGCGTCTCGCGCGCCTGCTGCTCGGCCTCGCGCACCATCAGGCTCGCCTTGTCCTGCGCGCGACTGCGCGCCTCGTCCGCCGTCTTTTCCGCCAGCACCAGCGCGCTCTTGATCATCTCCTCCGTATCCCGATACTGGCGCAGCTCCCGCTCCGCCTTCTCCAGTTGCTGCTTCAGGCGGTCGTTCTCCTCCAACGCCTTGCCGTATGCGTCCGCCACTCGCCCCATGAAGTCGTCCACCTCGGTCTGCACGTACCCCCGCAGACCCTGGCGGAACTTCTGGTTGACGATGTCAATGGGCATGATGTCGTTGACCACTAGAACGCTCCTGCCACCAGATTGACGATTATCCGCTCCGCGACCCACAATAGGAGCAAGAGAACGATGGGCGAGAAGTCGAGCCCCATGCTCTGCACGCGCAGCATCGAGCGCAAGGGCCGCAGCATGGGCTCGGTCAGGTCGTGGATAAGGCGCACCAGCGGATGCCGGGCATCTACCCGGATCCAGGAAATGATCACTCGCGCCAACACCAGCAGCTGCAGCAGCCAGAAGGCCATGTGGATGAGCGATATCACTTGCATGTTCACGCCGATCTGCGCCGGGGTCACGGGTCCTCTGCTCCCAACTCGCGCGCGCGGCGCCAGGCGGCGACGACCGCCTCCATCGCCGCCGCGCGCAGCCCGCGCGCCTCGAGGGCGGCGACGCCGGCGGCGGTGGTGCCCGCGGGCGACATCACCGCGTCCTTGAGCTGCTCGGGGTGCCCCTCTCCCGCCAGCACCATGCGCGCCGCTCCCAGCACCGTCTGCGCCGCCAGCTCGATCGCCACCACCCGCGGCAGCCCGGCCGCAACTCCGCCGTCAGCCAAAGCCTGCATGAAGACGAAGGCATAGGCCGGACCGCTCCCCGAGAGCCCGGTGGCGGCGTCGAGCAGCGCCTCCGGCAGCTCGATGACCCGCCCCACCGCCGCCAGCACCTCTCGCGCGGCGGCGATGCCCTTCGCCGACGCGGGGCTGTCCGCGGCGATCACCGCCATCCCCTCGCCCACCACGCAGGGCGTGTTGGGCATCGCCCGTACCACCCCCGCCGGGCAGTCCCGCGGCAGCGCCGCGCGCAGCGCCCGCGTCGTGACCCCCGCGGCGAGCGACAGCACCGTCTGGGTTGCAGCAGTGAGGGAGGGAGCGACTTGCGCGAGCGCGGCGGGGACGTCCGCCGGCTTGACCGCGATCACGATCAGGGCCGCCCCGGCGGCCGCTGCCGCCGTGTCGGCGCACGGGGTCAAGCCCAGGCCCTCGACGGCGCGCAGGCGCGCCGGGTCGTGATCGAAGGCGCGAATCGAGGCGGCGGCGGCGCCGGTGGCGATGAGGCCGCTCGCCAGCGCCGTGCCCATGCGGCCGGTGCCGATGATCGCTATGGTGCGGGCGTCGGACATAGTAACGCCGCAGCGTGACGCCGCAGCCCCGCGCGCGGCCCGGTGTGGCGCGCCCGCGCCTGGCCTGCGCCCACCGTGGGGCTGCGAACAGCCGTCACCGCCGGCGGTGGGGACGCCGCGGCGATCCTAGGAGGGATCGCTCCAGAGGTCGGCGGCGACGGGCTGCTCGTCCGCCTCGGCGGTGATGAGCATGGCCGCGGGTGCGAGGACGTAGATGCCGTCGCCTGCCTGCTCCAGGTGGCCGTCAATGGCGTAAACGACGCCGCCCAGAAAATCGAGCACGCGGCGAGCCTGAAGATCCTCGAGCATGCGCAGGTTGACGATCACCGGCCGGCGCGCCTTCAAGCAATCGGCGCAGACCTGGGCGTCATCCAGCGACTTGGGCCAGCGGACGAAGATCTCGTCCTGGCGGGGATGGAGAAGCAATCGTGGTTTGGCGCCGCGGTCCGCGCTCACCGGCGCCGCCGTCTCATCGCCGTCGTCCTCGGCGAACAACCAGCCCTTGACCCGTTCCACTACGCCTGACATGCGACCCTCCCGGTTCTGTGATGTGTGCTGCAAGTGTGCTGTATGCCGTCAGCCTACGGCCGGCAACGGGTTCGTGGTGCCCTATTCGGTTGTGTTCGCCCGTGCGCAGCGGGCGAGCAGTTGAACGCTGAAGCGCCTGCAGGCCAAGCCAGCCGCGACCGTCTCGCCGATTCATCCGTTCCCCTGCTCACCGGCTGCGGCCGGGCGGGCGCCGAAAATCGCGGTGCCCACCCGCACCATGTTCGCTCCTTCTTCGATCGCGACCTCGAAGTCCTGGCTCATGCCCATTGACAGCCATGTCATCGGCGCCCCGGGGAGGGAAGCCGCGATCTGCTCGAACAGGCGGCGCAGCAATCGGAAATCGGGGCGCGCCGCCTGCCGCTCCGCGCCGAACCGCCCGATGGTCATCAGCCCTCTTAGCTCGAGGCCCTGCAAACCGGCCACGACTTCGGCCAGGCCCGGCGCGTCATCGCCGGCGACCCCGAACTTGGTCCCTTCGCCGCTGGTGTTGACCTGCACCAGCACCGCCAGCCGGCGCCCGGCGGCGCGCGCCCGGCGATCCAGCTCCCGCGCCAGGCGCTCGCTGTCCACCGTCTGCACGAGGTCGAACAGCTCCACCGCTTGCGTGGCCTTGTTGGTCTGCAGGTGTCCGACCAGGTGCCAGCGCACGCCGCGGCCGAGGCGCTCGATCTTGGCGCGCGCCTCCTGGACGTAGTTCTCGCCGACATCGGTGATCCCCGCTGCGGCCGCGTCGGCGATAAGTTCGGGGGCGATGGTTTTCGCGGCGGCGACGAGGGTGATATCCTCGGGGCGGCGCCCAACACGGGCGGCCGCGGCCGCGACCCGCTCGCGCACGCGCGCCACGTTGTCCGCGATATCAAGGTGCGATTGCGAAAGCGCGCACATTATACCACACGCTCTTGACCGGAGCAAACGCTTTTTTACCAGGCGGCGGCTGCGGCGACCATGACGTGATATGTTTCGCCGCGTGCGCTGCCTGGCCTTTCCGCGCAGCCGAATTCACGCTCGCGTTCTGCTATAATCTAGGCAGTCGCGGGCCGCCGACCATGGATTCCCGACCGCGGACGGCCCGCCGCGATCGCGAGGCTCGCGGATGCCGGAACTGCCGGAAGCGGAAACCATTCGCCGTCAACTCGCGCCTGAGATCAGCGGCCGCCGCATCGTCGCAGCGCTCGTCGGCAAGCGCGACCTCCTGGGCCGCCACCGCCAGTCGGCTCGCCGGTTTGCGCGCCTCGCGGTCGGCCGGCGCATCACCGCCGTCGGCCGCCGCGGCAAGGCCCTGGTGCTGACCCTCGACGACGCCGATACCCTGGTCGTGCGCCTGGGCATGAGCGGACGCCTGCTGGCAACGGCGACGGACGAGCCGCGAGCCACGCATACCCACGTCACGCTGCGCCTCGAAGATGGCCGCGAGCTGCGCTATGTTGACCCCCGCCGCTTCGGGGAGGTCTATGTCGCCCGCGGCACCGACCTGTCGGCGATCCCGGGGTTGACCAGCCTCGGCCCCGAGCCGTTCGGGCGGGGCCTGTGCGCGCATCTGCGCGCCCACCTGCCGCGCCGCTCCGCCGCCATCAAACCGGTGCTCATGGATCAGCGCCTGCTCGCAGGCGTGGGCAACATCTACGCCGACGAGGCGCTGTTTCGCGCGGGGGTACACCCCGCGCAACCGGCCAACACCCTGACCGACGACGAGACATTGCGCTTGGGCCGCGCGCTGCCGCAGGTCCTGCGCCGCGCCATTCGTCGCTGCGGCACCTCCTCCGCCGACGGGGGCTACGTTGATGCGCGCGGCGCGCCCGGGGACTTCCAGGGCTGCCTAGCGGTCTATCAGCGCGCGGGGCTGCCGTGCAAGCGCTGCGGGGCGGAAATCAAACGCATGGTGCTCGCCGGTCGCTCGGCGCATTTCTGCCCCGCCTGTCAGCCGCGCCGCCGCCGGCAGGGGCGACGCAGATGATCCACGTCGGCACTTCCGGCTTCAAGTTCCCCGATTGGAAGGGCAGCTTCTATCCCGGCGATATGCCCGCGAAGGAGTGGTTGAGGTACTACGGCGAACGCTTCGACTGCCTGGAGGTCAACTCGACCTACTACCGGCTGCTGCCCGCGCGCACGTTCCATTACATGGCGCAGAAGGTGCCCGCCGGCTTCCGATTCACGGTCAAGGCCTACGGCGGTCTCACTCACGAGCCGGGCGCGGGCGACGACGAGGACTTCCAGGCGTTCCTGGATTCGCTGCAACCGCTGCTGGAGGCGGACAAGTTCGGGTGCGTGCTGGCGCAGTTCCCGCACCGCTTCCACAACACCGAGGACAATCGCCGTTACCTGCTTGAGTTCAAGCAGCGCTTCGGCGCGCTGCCGCTGGTGGCGGAGTTTCGCAGCCGCGAATGGGCGCAGCCGGCGGTGTTCGATCTCCTGCGTGAGGCCGGCATCGGCTTCTGCGCGGTGGACGAGCCGCGCTTTAGCAGTCTCATGCCGCCCGTCGCCGTCGCCACCTCCGCGATCGGCTATGTGCGCTTCCACGGGCGCAACTACGAGAAATGGTGGAAAGGCGACGCCAAGACGCGCTACGACTACCTCTACAGCGAAGAAGAGCTGCGCGAGTGGACGCCCAAGATCCGCGGGCTCGAGGAGGAGACCGAGCGCGTGTACGTGTTCATGAACAACTGCTACGGGGGCCAGGCCGCCACCAACGCGGCGCAGATGAAGGAGCTGCTGCAGCGGGAGCTGGGCGCGTGACGCGGTCCGCGTGCCGGGCGCCGCGCGCGGTGGGAATCGGGGTCACTCCAGTATGCGCACCCGCACCGTGCGCCGCCCCCAGGCCAGCGCTTCGCGGTAGGTGTCGAAGCCGAGGTCTATGCGGCGGCCCTTGATGGCGCTGCCGACGTCGGCGGCGACACACTCGCCGTAGCCGTCAACGTAGAGCCGCGTGCCCAGGGGGATCACCCGCGGATCCACCGCCGCGATCCCCTTGCCCGCGCGCACCCCGATGGCGGTGTAGCCGCTGGCATAGCGCCCGCAGCTGCGCGGCCCGGGGTCATAGCCCGTCGCCTCCAGGTATAGCACCTGCCCGCCGCGCGAAGGAAAGGATACGGTCCCCCGCACCACCACCTGCGGCCGCATCGGCTCGAGCGTCCGCTGCGAGATCACGCTGCGCTGCGTCTCCGCGCCGTCGCGGCGCCAGACCTCCAGCGTCGCCAGCGCCCGCCCCGGCCGGCCCGGGCGCAGGGTAATCGGCCGGTGCACGCGACGATCAAGGCGCACGCGGGTGGCGATCGGGATCTCGATCTCCCGCTCGACCACTTCGCGCGTCACCCGCACCACGCGCACGACATCGCCCTCCGCCACCACGCGCTCCAGCGCAGGCTCGACGCGGTCGAGCTCGCCCAGCGCGATACCCGCGCTCGCCAGCAGCTCGGCGACCATCACCGGGTCGCTGCGAAGGGTTGATTGCTCGCCGTCGGCGAGCAAGGTGACCATCACCCGCCCGTCGTCGGGCGCGGCGTCGGCGCACAAGGGGGTAACGCCCGCGCCGCCGATGGACCACGTGATCAGGCAGAGAGCGGCAATCAGCGCGCTGAGCATCCCCAGGCGCCAGGCGCCGGGGAATACCGGCTCGAAGCGATGCATCCTACCCGGGCCGCGGCCGCGTGGTGCCATACAGGGTCCTCCCTCGGAGTTGTCCGCTCCGGAGCGACGCCACCGTCTGGCTCCGCCCGCCGCACCAGGAACCCAGCGCCCCGTCAACCGTGAGCTGATGGGTACGTTCCATGTCGGGGCGCAATTCTCGCCACGACAAAGGATATCCCATGCAGGTCAATCTTGACGCGGCACCAGCCGAGGCGCGACTTGAGCAGCATAGGTCGTGGTGGGACTGTGCGTGGGGCGGTGCTGCGATGCGAGGCGGCGATTGGTGCTGTCAGCCCTGGTCGGTGGCGCCGGTTGAGAACCCTTCGGCTCACTCAGGGCAAGCTCCGGGCCACCATGCAATTCCGGCCAAATTGTGTCGGACTCCAACGGGCGCCCCGACCGGTCGGGGCGAGATAGTCTCCGCTTCGGCCAGGTCGCCCCCTTGAGTCGCGACTCGTCAATCTAGCACAGGGCGCCATGGCCTGTCAAGGGCTGCGCCGACTGACTGGGGGCTGCGCCGACTGACCCAGCAGCTCCTGCCGAGGGGGTGTGAACTCGGTACGTTGGTGTGAGCCCTGCCATGTAGCACTGCCGGGGCTTGCCCGCCGGTCGCCAGGCGGGGCCCCCCTTCGACCCATTCGACGAGCCCTTAAGCCCGCTGGGCCGGGGTGGCGGTCGCGGCGCGACCTAGCCACTCAATAGGGCAGGCAAACCCGCGGTGCATCGCCCCCGCTCCGGCTGGCGGCCCAGCCCCGCGAACGGCTACGCCCCGAACTTGTCCTGCGTCATCACGAGACTGGTCAGAATGGGCATGATGTCGGCGCCGCGAATACGCCCCAGTCCGCCGACGGCGGTCGCCCGTTCGCCGAACTCGCGCACCGCGTCGGTGCGCACGCCCGGCCCCGCCAGCGCCAGCGGCAGCGGGTCGCCGGAGTGATCCTGCACCGCTACCGGGGTGGAGTGATCGCCGGTGATGACGATGTAGGCGTCGTCGCCCAACTGCTCGGCGATGTACCCGGCCAGGCGGTCGAACTTCTCCACCGCCGCGACCTTGCGCTGCGCGTCGCCGTCATGGCCGGCGAGGTCGCTGGTCTTGAGATTACACAACACGAAATCATTCGCCGCCAGCGCCTCCACCGCCGCCTGGGCCAGCGCCAGCTCGTCGGTGTCGTAGCCGCCGGTCGCCCTCGCCACCTCGGGCACCGCCATCTTCAAGTAGCGGCCGAGACCCTTGATCAGCCCGACCTCGACCACGCACGCGCCGCTCAGCTTGTGGCGCTGCTCGAACGGCTCCAGGTGGGGGGCGATGCCGGCGCCCCGCGGCAGGACGATACTAGCCGGCGGCTTGCCTTCCCGGCGGCGCTGTTGGTTGACGGGATGGCCCTTGAGCAACTCATACGAGCGGCGCACGAACTGGTTGACGGCGCGGGCGGTCTTCTCGCTTGCGGGGTCGCCGCCGCGGGCCTGCCAGACCTTCTGGCCGGTCTCGTGGGGGTCGGTGTCGGTGACATCGTGGCCGAGGCCTTCGCCGCGCAGGATGAGGGCGGCGCGGTGCTCGATGGACTCCTTGAAGACGGCGGTGACGCCATCGAGCGTCATGCCGTCGAGGGCCTGGGCGAGTTCGCGGGTGCCGTGCTCGATGCGCCCGGCGCGGCGGTCTTGGATGACGAAACCGTCGTCCACGGTGGCGAAGTTGCAGCGGAAGCAGATGTCGCCGCCGCGGACATCCATGCCGATGCCGGCGGCCTCGAAGGGGCCGCGCCCGGTGTAGGTGGTGTGGGGGTCGTAGCCGAGCAGGGCGAGGTGGGAGGTATCGCTGCCGGCGCGGATGCCGGGGGCGATGGGGTCCATGATGCCGCACTCGCCGCGGGCGGCGATGGCGTCGAGGTGGGGCTTGCGGGCCGCCTCGAGCGGGGTCTCGCCGTCGAGCTCCGGGCACGGGCGGTCGCCCAGCCCGTCGCAGATCAACATCGCTATCTTCGCCGTCGCGTGACTCACCTTGCGGCCTCCTTGCGTCAAGTCTCCTGCGTGTTCGGCACGCGCGGGTCATAACCCTTGCGCCCCGCGTTGACCGTGGAAACAGGGCTATGCTAAGATGCAATCGCAGCGTCGCGCCGCGTGGTCGGACCTCACGCCGCGCGCCTGCCGACACCCATTATGGGCGACTCCGTCAATACCATCCTCGCCACCGACTGCGGGAGCACCACCACCAAGGCGATCCTCATTCGCCGGGGGGATGACGGCTACCGCTTGGTCGCGCGCGGCGAGGCGCCGACGACGGTGGAAGCCCCCTTCGACGACGTCACCGTGGGCGTTCTCAACGCCGCGGGCGAGCTGGAGGACCTCACCGGCGAGTCGTTCGTCCACAACGGGCGGCTGCGGGTCGGGGGCAACGGGTCGGGGGGTGCCGACCTTTACGTTTCGACCAGCAGCGCGGGCGGCGGCTTGCAGATGTTGGTGACGGGCGTGGTCAAGAACATGACCGCGGAGAGCGCGCAGCGGGCGGCGCTGGGCGCGGGCGCGATCGTGATTGACGTGCTGGCGGTGGATGACGGGCGCGAGGATCACGAGCAGATCGAGCGCATCCGCAGCCTGCGCCCGGACATGATCCTCATGTCCGGCGGCACCGAGGGCGGCACCGTCAGCCACCTGCTCGACATGGCGGAGATCCTGCGCGCCGCCGCGCCCAAGCCGCGCCTGGGCAGCGGGTTCCAGTTGCCCGTGATCTACGCCGGCAACGCCGAGGCCCGCGAGCCGGTCGCCGAACTCCTGGGCACGGCGGTCAGGCTGACCGTGGTTGATAACCTGCGGCCGGCGCTGGAGCGCGAGAACCTGGGGCCGGCGCGGGCGGCCATCCACCAGCTCTTCCTCGAGCACGTCATGGCCCAGGCGCCGGGCTACGACAAGCTGCTGGGGTGGACGACCGCCCCGGTGATGGCGACCCCGGCGGCGGTGGGCGACATGGTGCAGATCGCGGCCCAGGCGCAAGCGCGCAGCGTGTTGGCGGTGGACATCGGCGGGGCGACGACCGACGTGTTCTCCGTCTTCGGCGGCGAGTTCACGCGCACCGTGAGCGCCAACCTCGGCATGAGCTACAGCGTCTCCAACGTGCTGGCCAAGGCGGGGATCGAGGGCATCGCGCGCTGGGTGCCGTTCGCGGTCGAGGAGGGGGACCTGCGCAACCGCCTGCGCAATAAGATGATCCGCCCGACCACCATCCCGCAAACCCCCGATGACCTGTTGATCGAGCAGGCGGTGGCGCGCGAGGCGCTGCGCCTGGCGCTGGCGCAGCATCGCCAGTTGGCGGTCGGACTGCGCGGGGTGCAGCGCCGGCGCACGGTGGGCGATACCTTCTCCCAGGACGCCGGCGCGGAGAGCCGGGTCAACCTGATGGAGCTGGGGCTGATCATCGGCAGCGGGGGCGTGCTGTCCCACGCGCCGCGCCGCGAGCAGGCGGCGCTGATGATGATTGACGCTTTCCAGCCCGAGGGCGTGACCGAACTGGCGGTGGACAGCATCTTCATGATGCCCCAGCTCGGGGTGCTGGCGCAGGTGCTGCCGGAGGCCGCGCACGAGGTTTTCCGCCGCGACTGCCTCATCCCGCTGGGCACGGTGGTGGCGGTGGTGGGCGCCTCCAAGCCCGGCGCCTCCGCGGTCGTGGTGAGCACCCCCGACGGCGACGTCGAAGCGCTTTTCGGAGAGCTGCGGGTGTTCCCCCTTGAAACCGGAGCCGAGGCCGAGGTGACGGTGCGCCCGGCGCGCGGCCTGGATGTGGGCGCGGGCGCGGGCCGGCCGCTAACGGTCCGCGCGCGCGGCGGGGTGGTGGGGCTGATCATTGACGCGCGCGGGCGCCCGCTGGAGCTGCCGTCGCAGGACCGCGCGCTGACACTGCGGCGGTGGCTGCGCCAGGTCGGCGCCGACCCGCAGGCGCCGCGCGCCGCCGACGCCCCCGGCGCCGGCGCAGGGGGAGAAGGTTAGCCATGCCCATCGCCTATGCCTGCGGTCTGACGGTGACCGCGAATATCGTCCTGCGCAAGGAGCGGCTACTGCCCGTCGCCGGCGAGGTGCTGGTGGCGCAAGGGCAGCAGGTGGAGGCGGAAACGCCGGTGGCGCGGGCAATGCGACCGGGCAATCTGACGTCGATCAAGGTGTCGGAGCGGCTGGGGGTGAACCCCGGCGATGTGCCGGGGACGATGCGCAAGGCGCCGGGGGAGGCGGTCACGGCGGGGGAGGTGATCGCGGAGACGCGCAGCTTCTTCGGGCTGTTCCACAACGCCTGCGCCTCCCCGGTGGCGGGGGTGATCGAGCATGTCAGCCCGCTGTCGGGGTTCGTGGCCATCCGCGAGGCGCCGGTGCCGCTGGAGGTGCTGGCGCACATCGGCGGGCGCGTGGAGCGCGTGATCGAAGGGCAGGGGGTAGTGGTGGAAACCCAGGCGGCGCTGGTGCAGGGGATCTTCGGAGTGGGCGGCGAGCGTCGCGGCGTGGTGCGCATGGCCGCGCGGGGGCCCGAAGCGCCGCTCGACCTCTCGCTCGTCGGCGAGCAGGCGCGGGGCGCGGTGCTGGTGGGGGGTGCGAGCGCCGACGGCGAGTCGCTGGCGGCGGCGGGGCGGGCCGGCGCCGCCGGGGTCGTCGTGGGCGGCATCGCGGACACCGACCTGCGGGCGTTCGTCGGCTACGACATCGGGGTGGCGATTACCGGCCAGGAGCAGGTGCCGTTCACGCTCATCATCACCGAGGGCTTCGGCAGCGTCGCGATGGCGGCGGCGACCTTCGAGTTGCTGGCGTCGCTGGCGGGTAGGCAAGCCTCGATTGATGGCGAGACGCAGATCCGCGCGGGGGTCATCCGGCCGGAGATCATCGTGGCGCGAGGGGGGATTGTTCCTGAACAGGGACCGTCATCTGTCGGGCGGATACAGTCCGCCTTGGGCCCGTCCCCGCCCGCGCAACTGGCGGTGGGGGCGCAGGTGCGACTGATCCGGGAGCCTTACTTCGGGCGGCTGGGGAAGGTGACGGCGCTGCCGGCGCAGCCGCAGCCGGTGGAGACCGAGGCGAAGGTGCGCGTGGTGGAGGTGGAGCTGGAGGACGGCCGCCGCGCGCTGGTGCCGCGGGCCAACGTGGAGATGGTGCACGGGTGAGCTCGGAGCATGTGAAGCCACCCCGGTGATGATGAGAAGCGGCGGAAGGCAGCGGTCAGGGGAGCCGCTGCGGGACGTGAACCAGCGTTGAACGGGGACGGGCGCTATCCGCGAACCGCATCCGCGTCGCCCGCGCCGCCGGCAGGGCTGCGGGGCTCGGCGCGTCGGCGATTGGCGGCGCTGCTGGTGTACGCGTTCGGCACCGCCTTCTCGGGCGCGCTGATGCCGGGGCCGCTGCTGGCGGTGACGGTGGCGGATGCCGCGGCGAACGGCTTCTGGGCGGGACCGCTGCTGATGGTCGGGCACGGGCTGCTGGAGCTGATGGTCATCGCCGCGCTGGCGGTCGGCCTGGGGGCGGCGCTGCGCAAGCGCTACGTCTTCGCCGCCCTGGGACTGATCGGCGGCGGCGTGCTGGTGTGGATGGGCTGGGGCATGCTGGTGTCGCCGGGCGCGGGTGGGGTTGGCTTCCTCGACGCGGGGAGGGGTCTGGCCGGCGGCGCACCCTGGCGCCTGGGCAGCGCCGGGCGCGAGGTCGCCCGCGGGCTGCTGATCAGCCTGTCGCATCCTTACTGGAGCTTGTGGTGGGCGACCCTGGGGATGGCGCTGGTCGCGCGCGCCAGGCGCGACGGAGCGGTCGGGCTGGGGGTCCTGTTCGTCGGCCACGTGGGTTCGGACCTGGTGTGGTACTGCCTGGTGGCGCTGGGGGTGTCGTATGGTCGTTCGTTCATGTCGCCGCTATTCTATCGGTGGTTGGTGGGCGCATGTGGGGCGTTCATGGTCGTGCTCGCCGCCTACTTCATCATCTCCGGCGCGCGCGAGCTCGTGAATCCTCGGGCGAGGCAAGAGCAGCATGAATGACAGAAGGCGCGACAAGGGCCTGCGCCGGGGGCTTGCGATCGCCATCGTCCTGGTGATGCTGGGGTGGCTGGGGCTGATCCTGATCCTGTCCCGCCGGGACGCGCTTCCGCGGCGGCAGCCGGAGGCCGTCTTGCCGATCTACCCGTCCGCCCTTGAGCTGCGGGAGAATTCGGTCCCGGACCGGGACTGGAAGACGGCCGCCTACTACGTCGCGCTCGACTATCCCTCGATCGAGGTCTTTCAGCACTACGACGACCGCATGACACAGCAGGGATGGTCGCGCGAGGGCGCCCCGGACCTGCCCCAATGGCGGGTGGCGCGCGACGACCACCGCCGCCACGCCACCCTGGTGGCAGCATGGCTGTCGCCCGACCACTTGCTGCAACTCGATTTGTGCCTGGAATGGAAGGAACCGGAGCGCGCGCCGCGAGAGGCGGAGAATGAGAAGCGGATGCGCGTGACCGCGACCATGCAGCGCACCGCCGCGCCCTTCCTCAAGCGGTCGCCCAAGCGCCCGGCTCCGGCGGACAAGGCGGAATCGCCTTTCGCGCACTGACGGGCGCCGTCGCGCCTCACCGTACAAGCCTGCCTCGAGCGGTCGCCGGCCGCGAGAGACGGGTCACGCGCCCTTCACCTCGGGGCGCCTTCGTCGGCCCCCGCGTCCTCTTCCTCGGCCGGCGCTTCTCCCGCGGCGGGCGCTTCCTCGCCCTCAGGCGCTTCGGTCGGCGCGGCGGGCGCGACCTCCTCCACCGCCCGCGGCAGGGTCATCGAGACCACCATGCCGCTCGCCTCGCTGACCAACGTCACCTCGGAGGGCAGGGAGAGATCGCTGACGTGCAGCGCGTGGCCGATCTCCAGTTTCGAGATATCGAGCTCGATCCGGTTGGGCAGCTCAGTCGGCAGGGCCACGACCTCGACCTCGCGCAGGACATGGTCGAGCACGCCGCCCTGCTTCAGCCCCGGCGCCTCCCCGATCACCACCACCGGCACCTGCGCCGTGATCTTCTCGGTCAGGGAGATGCGCTGGAAGTCAACATTGAGCACCTGGCCCGTCAGCGGGTGCACCTGGATCTCGCGCAGCATCACCGTCGGCGGCTCCTCGCCGCCGTTCTCCACCTCCAGCCGCACGACCGCATTATGGCCGCCCGCGCGCAAGACCTCGAGCAGGCGCTTGGCGTTGACCGCCAGCGCCACCGGCGCCCGGCCCCGACCATACAGCACCGCCGGCGCCAGCCCTTGGCGGCGCAGCCGCCGGGCGGCGCTGGTGCCCGCCTGCTCCCGTTTCGTCACCGCAAGTTCCCGCTGTTCCATTGCTTCCTCCGAAAGCGCCCCAGGGGGCCATGGCCGAACCTCGGGCAGACCCAGTTATGAACGACCAAGACCCCGGACCCCGGTTGTTCATCCCCCGGGCTGGAGCCCCGACATGTCGAGGCGGCCGCCTTTCCGCTCTCCTTTGGGGCCTGGTCTCCCGCGCCGGCCGCGCGCCGCCGGCTAGCGCTTGTCCTCGACCCACAGATGGTCGAAGAGGGAGCTGACCGACGCGTCCTCGTGCACGCGGCGGATCGCCTCCGCCAAGAGCGGCGCCACCGATAGCACTTTGATCTTGGCGATGCGCCGCTCCGGAGATAGGGGCACGGTGTCGGTGACCACGACCTCCTTCAGGGGAGCGTCGGCCAGCCGCGCAATCGCATCGCCGGAGAAGATGCCATGGGTGGCGCTGGCGTAGATTTCCGCCGCCCCGCGCTCCGCGACCGCGTGCGCCCCCAATGCCAGCGAGCCGGCGGTATCTATGATGTCGTCAATGAAGATCGCCCGCTTGCCGTCGAGATCGCCGATGACTTCCATCACCTCCGCCTGGTTGGGCTGGGGGCGGCGCTTGGCGATGATGGCGAGGCTGGCGTCGAGGCGGTCGGCCACGGCGCGGGCGGTGCCGACGCCGCCGACGTCGGGGGATACGACGACGGTATCGGCGTCGGCGAAGCCGCGGGTGATGAAGTAGTCGGCAAGCAGCGGCCCGGCGTTGAGATGATCCACCGGCAGGTTGAAGAAGCCCTGGATGGAGGGAACGTGCATGTCCAGCGCCAAGATGCGGTGCGCGCCGGCGACGGTCAGCAGGTCCGCGATCAGGCGCGAGGTGATGGGCTCGCGGCCGCTTGCTTTCTTCTCCTGACGCGCGTAGCCGTAGTAGGGCACGACCGCCACGATGCGGCGCGCGGAGGCGCGCTTGAGCGCGTCAATGATGATCAGCAACTCCATGATGTTGTCGCTGGTGGGCGGGCAAGTGGGCTGGACGACGAAGACATCCGCCCCGCGCACGCTCTCGTTGATCTTGACCCGGATCTCGCCGTCGCTGAAACGGCCGACCTCCGTCTCGCTCAGCGGCAGCCCCAGGTAGGCCGCGATGTCCGCCGCCAGCTTGGGGTTGGCGTTGCCGGTCAGGATACGCATGTCGTGGTTGCTCACACGCTGCCTCCGCTACCGGGACCTGCGCTGCAGGATCAGCTCCGCCTGCTCAAGTTCGGCCGGAGTGTTGATGCCCATGACCACCGCGGGATCGTCCGCCTTGACCACCGCTATCTCCAGCCCCCGCGCCGCGAGCAGACCGATCGCATCGGTGAGGTAGTACTCCCCCTTGACCGCGTCCGGCCGGATCTCGGCCGCGATCTCGAAGATCAACGGCGCCTGGAAGCAGTAGATGCCGGCGTTGATCTCCTTGACCGCCAGCTCGTCGGCGGTCGCGCCCGCCGCCTCCTTGATGCCGACAACGTGTCCGTCGGCGGCGCGGAGAATGCGCCCGTAGGCGCCGGGCTCGTCGAGCTCGACCGTGACCATGGAGGCCGCGGCATTACGCGCGGCGCACTCGCACGCCAGCCGCCGCAGCAAGTGGGCCGGCACGAACGGCACATCACAGTACAGCGTGATGAGGTAGCCCTCGAAGTCGCGCAGAGCATCCCGGGCGCAGCTAAAGGCGTGCGCGGTGCCACGCGGACAGTCCTGGACCGCATAGCGCACATCGTTTCCCAGAACCTGGCGGACAAGCTCACCCCGATGGCCGATAATAACAACAATGTTGTTGATCCCGGCCGCCAGCACCGATCTGACAACGCGCTGCACGACGGACTGCCCCCCGAGGCCTAACAGCGCCTTCGGGAGATCGCTGCCCATGCGCGTCCCCAGGCCGGCAGCCAAGATGGCGGCCGCGGTGCGGTTCTCTTGCGACATTTGCTGCGTTGATCCAAGCTGATGAATTGCCTGCGACCCGCCTGCCGGCCCGACGACCGCCGCCAGCGCTCGCGCCTGCCCGCGAGCAGGAACCGTGGCGCTGCAGTCGCCGTGTGGCTGGCGGGGCAGGATTCGAACCTGCAACCTAAGGATCCAAAGTCCTTCGCGCTACCGTTGCGCCACCCGCCACCGCCGCTGGATTCTAGCACAACCACGCGCCGCGTGTCCACCAGGACGAGCCTGCGGGTGGAACCGCGGAAAGTTGGGATGGGTCGCGAGAATCTGTAGGGGCGCACGGCGTGCGCCCGCTCCACCCCGACCGGCCGGGGTGCCACATTCGGGCACACAACCGGCCACCCCAACCAAGAACGGTCACACCCGCGTATCCCCGCGCGCAGGCCGGCGGCGCTGCGACACGGGCTCCGGGTCCGTGCCTTCGGCGGCAGCGCGCCAGAGGAAATCGCGCGCCGGGGTCTAAGTACCTACCTGACTCTCCCCCGTTGCACCGGGCGAGACCACATGATGTCCGACGAGCGATTGGATTTCCGCCTGCGCCACGTCGTCGGGCAGGGGCTGAACTTTTGTTTCTACCTGCTCGGCCGGGCGCAACTGCGCCTGCCCGCCCTCACCCGACCAGCGCTGTGGCCCGTGCCGGACGACGACCCCTTCGCCGACTTCGCGCGGCGCTTCGAGGTCGCCGACGCCGGTCAGCTCGAACCCCTGCACATCGAGCCGCTGTGGCGGCCGTGGCTGCAGGCGGTTGCGCGCACCTGCCCCGACTCCGCCGCCGACGCGCTCGCCGCCATGCCCGACCTGCGCGCGCGCCCCCAGGCGCGCAACACCCTCCAGCGCTTCGGGCGCATGCAGCTCAACGACTTCCTCGAGCGCTGGACCGGCATCCGCCTCGACCTCGACGGCCGCCTGGCCGACGCCCTGCGCACCTTCGATCTCGCGCGCATCCTCGTCCGCCACCAGGACGCCCTCGGCGTCGAGTACCGCCCCGGCCGCGCCACCTTCCACTATCACCTGTTGCGAGTCTTCACGGTCAACCGGTTCGGGCTCTCGGTCGTGCTCGGCGCCGCCTATCTGGAGCGGCCGGAGCGCCTGGCCGGCGCCGTCGCCCACGCGACCTTGCACGCGCTGGTGGGACCGGCGGAACTGTGGGAACGCGAGGAGATCAAGCCGCTGCTGCAGGCGCTGGGCCGGAGCCTGCGCATCGGCTATCTGAGCCCGCGCGACGCCGCCGAGGAGGCGCTGTGCATCCTGGCCGACGTGATCGAGCACGAGGGCGAAGCGGTGCCCTTCGACCGCATCGAGCGCAGGATTGGCGCGCCGGCGCTGCGCCTGCTCGCGCGCGCCTTCTACGATACGCGCCGCACGCGTCGCTCCCAGGGCCTGGCGCAGTGGATCTCCGCGGCCCTGCAGGAAGCCGCCCGCGCGCGGCCGGGCGCACTGGGATCGCAGATCTGAGAATGTCATTCCGAGGGGGACCGCACGACCGAGAGCCTGCCCCGAGCCCGCCGAGGGGAATCCCCTACCGCATCTGCGCGCCATCTTCGGCCATAGTTTCTCTCCGCCGGGTGAAACAAGCCATCGCCGAAATGCATACTACCATTGGAACCGCCGACTGACACCGACGAACGCCGATGGACATGACCGATGATCGCGAACTGATAAGGCGCACCTTTGACGGCGACCGCAGTGCCTTCGACGACATAGTGCGCCGCTACCAGGATGGGCTGTATCGCCATCTCCTGCGCCTTGCCGGCCGCCACGAGGAAGCCGAAGACCTCTGCCAGGAGGCCTTTATCCGGTTCTACCGCGCGTTGCCACGCTTCAACCGCGCCCGGCCGGTCGGCCCCTTCCTCTTCGCCATCGCCACCAACCTCTGGCGGGAAAGGGCGCGCAAGGCCCACCTTGCCGAGCAGCCGCTCGACGAACAGCAACCGGCCGGGGGTACGCCGGTCGCCGAGCAGGCCATGGCGCGGCTGGAGCATGAGCAGGTGCTCGCGGCGGTGGCGCGGCTGCGCCCGGAGCAGCGCGAGGCGGTATCGCTCTACTACGATCAGGGGCTGAGCTACCGCGAGATCGCGAGCATTACCCGCGCGCCAGTGGGCACGGTCTCGACTCGACTGCGGCGCGCGCTGGAATCCCTGCGCCGAGCGCTGCCGAGCGAGGCCGCCGGGCTGGCGATCATCGCCGGGGGACAGGCGCCGCCCGCTACGGGCCTCGTCACCGCGCTGCAAGGGCAAGGGGCTGCGCCGCCGAGCCTGGCGCCGGCTATCGCTCACAGCATCGGCCACGCGGCTCCAGCGACTGTCGGCTTGTTGCACGGTGTCTGGACCCTATGGAAGGAGGCTGGACTGATGGTCAAGGGGATTTACGTCGCGCTTGGTTTGGCAGTAGTGGGCGGAGCGGTGGTTGGCGTGCCGCGGTTGGTCGGAGACCATGGTGCATCGCCGCCAGCGCACCCGCGCTCGGGTGGCCGCATAAATGTCAAGCATGAAGCAGCGATAAGGGCGGCAGGCATGCAGCGAAACTACGAAGCCATACGCCATCTTGCTGCTGAGGTGGAATACACGCAGGAGGCGCCCCAACAGACCATGCGCAAGAAGTTCCTTATGAAGTATGTGGCGCCAAGCACTGTCTACTTCGAGGACCTCGAATCCACGATGTCGCCCGAATCCGTCATGCCGCGCATGAGCGTATGGACCGACGGTCGGGAGATACATCAGGCCGAAGAGATGAAGCAGCCGTCAGGCGAAGACTTGCTCACCGGCAAGGTACTCCATGCGACTGGAACCGCCATGGACTGGAGAGGGTTCCAATTGGGCAACCCTCTTTCGGTGATCCGCGGGACTGGTCCTAACCTTGTGCACTGGCGGGAGTTGCAGTCGCAGGCTGAGTCGGGACACGCACGGTGGGCGCGCCCCGAGACGCAATTCGGGGTCAAGGGATTCGGATTCCTCTTGGATTGGGCGAAGGGACACCAGGTGTACTACTGGATTGATGATGTCCACGGCTTCATCCCGAGGATTGTCAGCTTTCGCGTAGGTGGCGCGGTGCACGGTGAGCAGAGAGTGAAGGAGGTGAAGAAGGCAGGCCATGCCTGGCTGCCGACGCGGATGACGATGCACACGAAGAACGACGACGGGAGCACAACCATAGGGGAAATGCGCGTTCTGTCTTTCGATGCGAACACGAAGCTTTCGCCCAAGGACCTCGAGCTTCACTTCAAGCCGGGGACCGAAGTGAACGATGAGATACACAAGACGCACTATACCGTCGGGAGCGGCAGGGCACATCCAATCGCGCAGGGTGCCCTGAAGGCATGGGTTAGGAACGCTCAGCAACTCATGCTCGCTTTGCGCATGTTCGCCAAAGATCACGACGGGCGCTTACCTAATGCAGCTACCTGGATGGACGATATCAAGCCGTACCTCCGGAGCGAAGATGTGCTGCGCTGCGCAGGGGAGAAGCATAAGTACAGCTACGCAATGAATGTCGCAGTGAGTGGCCTGAACCTCTCCGACATCGCCGACCCGGCAAACATGGTCGTTCTTTACGAGTTCAGCTCGGACACGCGCAACGCCGCTGGCGAGCCGCCCAGCCCGAGCGTGCCCGGCCTGCGCCCCGGCGGCCGCCTCTACGGCTACGCCGACGGCCAGGCCGAATTCGTGCAAGCGAAGTAGAGGCTACGAGGTCCGTCGAGGTTCGAAAGAGTCGGCACAGATTCAGGCCAGGGGGTGTCTCCCACGTTGGGCGCACGCCGTGCGCCCCTACCTTCCCGTTCGGCGTCAATCGGCGTACATCGGCGGTTTGCTCTCATCCGCGTCTTCCGTGGCCAAAATGCTTGCCTCGTCGCCGCGGGTCACCCGATGGCCTGGGGGCACGACCAGGAACTCCGCCTCGTCCCATTCGCCGTCGAGCAGCTTGCACAGCAGGCGCAGATCGCCGGGCAGGTCGGTGAAATCCCACGACCGCTCCTGCGCCACCCGCAGCGCCTCGGCTCGCAGCGCTTCCTGCGGCCCCAGCCCCAGGCCGATGAACGCCGCCCGCGCGTAGTTCTTGATCCACGACTGGCTGATCTCGTACAGGTATTGCGCGTTGTCCTCGCCGTATTTGGCGACCAACTCCTCGTAGGGTATCTGCAGCCCTTCGCCCTCCTCGCGGGTGCGCGGGACGCCGCCGCCGGCGCGCTCCACCCAGCCGGAGGTGTAGTAATAGGTCCCCGGCTCGTCGTGGAAGTGGCGATGATAGGCGTCCTTGGAGCCGAGGAAGAAGGTGATGCAGTCGTGGGCGCGCGGGATCACCAGCGGCGTGTCACGCGCGACCAGGCCCAGCGTGCCGTTGCTGCATAGGCCGTAGCCGAGGGCGATGGCGTCGTACTTGACATGTGGCACCCCGATCCATCGGGGTGAATGGGCGCGATGAATCGCGCCCCCACGGGCGTCCGTCGCGTCTATCGCTTGCTGCACCTCCGCGCGCAGCGTCTCCGGGTTGTCGTGCAGCCCGCGACGCAGGAACTCGAGGTCAATGACGTGCGGCGACCGCGCCGCGCACAGGCAGACCTCGCGGAACAGCACTTCGCAGGCGATGACCTTGATTCGCATGTGCAATGCTCACCGCAGAGACGCAGAGGGCGCGGAGATTCGCGGCTGCGGATTGACGCGGATCAGCCCTGACGGTGGGAACGAGCTGCGGGCAGCACGCGGAGAAGCCCGCTCAGGTCGCTCGCCGCATAGTCGGGGGCATCATCTCCGGTCGGCACAGACTTCCCTTGTCGGTTTATCCAGAGCACAGGAATCCCCTCGGCCTTCGCTCCCCGGACATCAGCCCCAATAGAATCACCCACATGCAATACCGCCTCCGGCGGCAACCCCAGCAGGGAAAGAGCACGTCTGAACGGTTCGGGCCGCGGCTTGTAGGCTCTGCAGTCCTCGCTGGTCACGATCAGGTCGAATGACAACCCATTGTGCGCGAGGGCAGCCGCCAGATCATCGTTGTCAATGTTGCTCACCAGGCAGATCGGCACGCCGCAACTAGCGAGCACTTCTCTGCTCTCGGGGAACAGCTCCGGCTGCGTCCAGTAGCGCCACTGTGATTGACTCAGTGTGACCGCATCGAGACGCGGCCCGAAATGCAGCAGGGTCTCCCGCAAAGACGCAACCGCCAATTCCCGCTGACTTCCGAAGCTCTCCCCGTGGCTGTGCAGGCACATGTCTGCGAAGGCGCGGCCCCAGTACGAACCGATCCGGCGCGAGGCCGCGTCATTGCCGCACGCGCTCGTCACCTGCTCGCAAATGGCGGCGATCGCCACGTCGTCCTCTTCGACGACGGTGCCGTAGAAATCCAATAGTATGGCGCGCGGCCAAGTCATGGTGTTCATGCCTCACCGCAGAGACGCAGAGAGCGCGGAGCGGAAACGTAGGGGCACAGTACGCTGTGCCCGGCTCCGGAGGGCGCGATGAATCGCGCCCCTACCATCGGCGTCCGTCTGCGTTTGTCGGCGGTTCAATATCCCTCTCCGCGGCCTCCGCGTTCTCTGCGGTTCAACCCTTGCTTTCCACCTCGGCGGTCAGGTGGGCGACGAACTCGTCTAGCCCCTGCGCGCCGAGGTCGCCCGCGCTGCGGGAGCGGACGGAGACCTGCCCCGATTCCGCCTCGCGGTCGCCGACGACGAGCATGTAGGGCACCTTCTGCACCTGCGCCTCGCGGATCTTGTAGCGCATGCTCTCGTTGCGGTCATCGAGGTCGGCGCGGAAGCCGGCGGCCGTCAGTCGCTCGTGCACCCCGCGCGCACATTCCTGATGCCGCTCGGCAATCGGCAGCACCACCGCCTGCACCGGCGCCAGCCAGGCGGGGAAAGCGCCCCCCGTGTGTTCCACCAGCCCGCCGAAGAAGCGCTCGATGGAGCCCAGCAGCGCGCGGTGCACCATCAGCGGGGTGTGCGCCTGCCCGTCGGCGCCGATGTACTCCATGTTGAAGCGACTGGTCAGGTTGAAGTCGAATTGGATAGTCGGCCCCTGCCACACCCGCCCCATGGAGTCGCGCAGCTTGATGTCAATCTTCGGCCCGTAGAACACCGCCTCGCCCGGCGCGCGCTTATAGGTAACCCCTTTGTCGTCCAGCGCCGCGGTCAGCGACTTCTCCGCGATCGCCCAGTCCTCGTCCGACCCCATGTACTTGGCGTGGTCGGCCTCATCCCGCACGCTCAGGTCCACCTCGAAGTCCTGGTAGCCGAAGGCGTTCATCATGAACAGCGTCAGGTCGAGCACGCCCTTCACTTCGTCGCCGATCTGCTCCGGGGTGCAGATGATGTGCGCGTCGTCCTGGGTGAACCCGCGCACGCGCAGCAGGCCATGCAGCACCCCGGAGCGCTCGTAGCGATAGACGGTGCCCAGCTCGGCATAGCGGATCGGCAGATCGCGATAGCTGCGCATCCGGCTCTTATAGATGAGCAAGTGGAAGGGGCAGTTCATGGGCTTGAGGCGGTACTCGTCCTCGTCAATCATCAGCGGGCCGTACATGCCCTCCTTGTAGAAGCTGAGGTGGCCGCTGGTTTCCCACAGGTGGGCGCGCGCGATATGCGGCGAGAACACCAATTGGTAGCCGCGCTGGTAGTGCTCGCGGCGCCAGAACTCTTCGATCAGGTAGCGCACCAACGCGCCCTTGGGATGCCACAGCACCAGCCCACCGCCCAGCTCCTCGGGGATCGAGAACAAGTCGAGCTCTTTGCCCAGGCGGCGGTGGTCGCGCAGGGCCGCCTGCTCGCGCAGGCGCAGGAACTCGTCGAGCTGCTCCTGGGTGGGGAAGCTGACGCCGTAGATGCGCTGGAGCTGAGGGCGGCGCTCGTCGCCGCGCCAGTAGGCCCCGGCGATGCTGAGCAGCTTGACCGCGCCGACGCGCCCGGTGGAGGGCAGATGCGGCCCGCGGCACAGGTCCACGAAATCGCCGTCGCGGTAGATGCTGACGCGGTCATCGGCGATCTCCTGCAGCAGCTCGACCTTGTAGTCCTCGCCGCGCTCCTTGAAGAAGCCGACGGCGGCATCGCGGGCCATCTCCTCGCGCGCGAAGGGCAGGTCGGCGGCGATGATGCGCCGCATTTCGTCCTCAATGCGCTCCAGATCCTCGGGCACGAACTTGTGTGACAGGTCGAAGTCGTAGTAGAAGCCCTCGGCGATGGCGGGGCCGATAGCCAGGTGCGCGTCGGGGAAGAGCTGGGTGACCGCCTGCGCCATGATGTGGCTGGTCGAGTGGTGATAGACCTCGCGCCCCGCTTCATCCTCGAAGGTCAGGATCTCCAGGCGGTCGCTTGCCGGCAGCGGGGCGGTCAGGTCGAGCAACGCGCCGTCCGCGCGCGCTGCGACCGCCTGCTGTGCCAGAGGGGACACCCCGATCGGTCGGGGTGCCACATTCCCCTGGTCGCGAGTTTGCAGCCACTCGGCGATGGTTTGCTTCCCCGCCTGGGTCTGATCCACTTCGATGATAATGCTCATGAGTCCCTCCGGAATGGAGCATGGGCGCCCCGCCCGTGTCCGGCTCCCCCGCAACTAAAATGCCCCCCGTTGCCGGGAGGCGAAATCACGCAGCGCGCTGCTGGACGAGCCGACGCGCTACGCGTAGGTTGTCGTAATCGTGGTGATGGACAACATGTTTGGTGGTGGGCGGTGTAGGAATCGCACCTACGACCTTCTGCGTGTCAAGCAGATGTTCTCCTACTGAACTAACCGCCCACTTCGGCGTGATTATAGCCCGATCACTCGCCATTGTAAAGGACGGGCGGGCGCGCCGCCAACGGGGGTGAACGCGGCTATTCCCACTGGATGGCAGAGAGCCCCTCGACCGACATGAGGTCGAGGGTAATCATCTCCGTGGTCACCCCCGGGGGCAGGCGCACGACCAGGCTCATATCCTCCTGGCCCTGCTCGAGGTTCGGCACCACCTCCACCGATTGGATGCGCGCGCCGAGGCTATCTAGGACCGCCTTTACCTGGGGCAGAAAGCGGCGCACCTGCGGGGCGCGGATGAGCGCCAGGCGATACTGACGCTTGCTGACGATGCCCTTCTCGACCCGCCCCAGCAGCGTCAGCGTCAGCAGCACCATCACCGAAGCGAGCACCGCCACCACCAGCGTCTGGCCGCCGTGGGCGATGCACAGCCCGATCGCGGCGACGGTCCACAGGCTGGCGGCGGTGGTCAGCCCGCGGACGATGTTGCCATGGCGCAGGATGGTTCCCGCCCCCAGGAAGCCCATGCCGCTGGCCACCTGGGCCGCGATGCGCCCGGGGTCGGCATGGGCGTAGGTGGCTACCATTGACTCCGACACCATCATGTAAACCGCGGAGCCTACGCATACCAGCACGTGGGTGCGAAACCCGGCCGGCCGGTCGAGGGTTTCCCGCTCCCAGCCCACGGCGCCCCCCAGCACCACCGCGATCAGGAGCTTGGCCAGCACTTCCGGCGTTGACAGCCCCGATAGGAACATGCTCGCTTACCTCGCGGTGCGGGAGCAATCAGCGGCCCTCCGGGACGCGACCTCACGATCGCATCCCGGCCTCCGCAAGCTGCTCCTGCACCCAGGCGGCAGCCGCCTGCGCCTGCTTGAACTCGGCGCCCCGGTGCCCTCGCCGGCGCACCTCGGCCAGACCCTCGCCCGCGCGCTTGCCCGCCACCACCTGCAGGGGGATGCCGATGAGATCGAGGTCCTTGAACTTGACCCCCGGGCTCTGGTCGCGGTCGTCCAGCAGCACTTCGACGCCGGCTTCGTCCAGTCTCCGATGGATTTCCTCACCCAGGTCGCGCTGCGCCTGATCCTTGAGGTTGACGATCACCACCGCGCAGTGGAAGGGGGCGATGCCCAGGGGCCAGATGATGCCGTTGTCATCATGCCCCTGCTCGATGGCGGCGGCGACGATGCGGCTGACGCCGATGCCGTAGCAGCCCATGACCACGGGACGCGACGAGCCGTCTTCGGCGCGATAGAGAGCGTTGAGGCGGTCGCTGTAGTAGGTTCCCAGCTTGAAGATGTGGCCGAGCTCGATGGCGCGGCGCTCCTCCAGCGGCGCGCGGCAGCGCGGGCAGGGGTCGCCGCCGGTGACCAGGCGCAGGCTCGCCCACTGGTCAACGGAGAAGTCACGACCGGGGTTGACGTTGACCAGGTGGGCGTCGTCCTCGTTGGCGCCGGTGACGTAGTTGGCGCCGCCCCGCAGCTCGTGGTCGGCGATGATGGTCATCTGCTTCAGCCCCACCGGCCCGGCGAAACCGACGGCCGCGCCGGTTGCCTCGCGCACCAGCGCCGCCTCCGCCAGCGCAATGTCGGTCGCGTTGACCGCGTGCGACAGCTTGGCCTGGTTGAGGTCGCGGTCTCCCCGCACCAGCACCGCCACCGGCTTGCCGCCGACGCGGTAGATCAGCGTCTTGATGAGCCGCGCACTCTCCACCCCGAGGAAGGCGGTGACCTCGTCCACCGTCTTCATGCCGGGGGTGGAGACCTTCTCCAACGCGGGCGCGGCATGTGGCACCCCCCCGTCCTGGGGCGCCGCGTACTCCGCCATGTCCCCGCTGGCGGCGTAGCCGCACGACGGGCAGATGAAGACCAGGTCCTCGCCGCTGGGGGACGGCAGCATGAACTCCTTGGCCTCGACCCCGCCCATGGACACCGCCTCGGCGTCAACCTTGACATATTGGAGCCCGCAGCGCGCGAACACGCGCTCGTAGGCGGCCTCCATGCGGTCGTACGCCGCGTTCATGCCGGCGTGGTCGCGGTCGAAGCTGTAGGCATCCTTCATGATGAACTCGCGCGCGCGGATGAGCCCCCCGCGGGGACGCGGCTCGTCGCGGAACTTGGTCTGGATCTGGTAGAGAATGAAGGGCAGATCGCGATAGGAGCCGACGTCCTGGCGCACGAGGTCGGTAATGGCCTCCTCGTGGGTGGCGCCGAGGATGAAATCGCGCTCGCCGCGGTCGGTGAGGCGCAGCAAGTCCTCACGCCCGGCCCGCCCGCTTTGCTGCCACAGCTCCTGCGGATGCAGCGCCGGCAGCAGCAGCTCCTGCGCCCCGGCGCGGTCCATCTCCTCGCGCACGATGGCCTCGACCTTGCGCAGGACTCGCCAGCCCAGCGGCAGGTAGGAGTACACCCCTGCCACCAGTTTGCGGATGAACCCGCCGCGCAGGAGCAGCCGGTGGCTCGGCAGCTCGGCGTCGGTCGGCACCTCCCGCAGCGTTGGAAATAGCAGCTCAGATGCGCGCAAGCGCGACCTCCCCGGGATCCGATAAGCCAGGCGCCGCTATCATAGCACACAAGCTGCGCAGGGGCAACGGAAGGGAGGCGCTGCCCTGGAGCTCCGTTATTGTGAGAACGATGACTCTGACCGGGGCGGGCCTTCGCGGATCGTCGCTACTCCGGCGCTAACCGATAGAGGTACGCATCGCCGTGCCACGCGTTCGCATCGAACCGGCTCACATGCAGGATGATGTCGCCGTTCTCGCGATCCTCGTGCGCGTCGAAGTTCGACAGTTGCAGCGACGGATCGTCATGCGGCCGGCGATCATCAACCACCACCACGCGGTCCCTGATGAGCAGCAGATTGGCGCGGTCAACCTCGCCGATGATGAGGGGATACCGGGGCTGGTTGCCGCGCGGGTTGTCGGGCGTGATGTTGCCGAGCCAGTAGCAGCGGCCGTTGGAGTGGCGCAGGAGCAGCGAGATGCTGCTGGGCGAATAGAAGCCGCCGCCGTCGTCATAAGTCCACGGCTGCGGCGCGCTCCAGGCGCAACCGCCGTCAGTGGAAACGGCATACCACTTGCACCCGGGCAGCGCGAGATTGGCGTCATTGCTGCCGCGCATGACCATGAGCAGGCGGCCGTCGGGCATCTCGGCCACGGTCGGCTCGATGGCGCCGCGGGTGGATTTCGCCGGCTCGAGGGCCACGCGCTGCGAGACCTCCCACCTCATCCTCAACCCTTCGCGCCAGGCGCCGATCAATACCACCGCCTCGGTATAAGTCGCCCCGCCGCCGGGATTCCAGTATTCGCCGTCAGGGCCGAGGGGCGTCACCTGCATGGGGAAAAGCAGCCTGCCGTCGCGGCTGCGGAAATACGGGCGGGACCCGGTTATGATGGCATTCTTCCCGACCCACACGCCGTCGAGGGGATGTTCCGGCGCGTAGTCGCCCTGCTGGATGATCTGCTCGTCAACCTGGTTGGTGCGCCCGCCGTCGGTCGAAACCTGGTAGCTCAGGTAGTAGGTGGTCATTCCCTCGAGGGGGTCGTCGGTCGGCAGCGTCCCCTCCAGCACAATCGTGATCAGGCGATCGGTTTCGGGGTCCACGAACCCCGGGGCCGGCACGCGGCGGTGAAGGCCTTGGGGCGTTTGCGCGACACAGTCGCGGGCTTCCCATGCGGACCAGGTTCTGCCGTTGTCGCGGGAGAACGCGATTTCCACGGCGTCCATGAGATCGCTGCGAGTCTCCACCATGCGCACCGCCATTTTCTCGACCCCGTCGCGGCGCGTATAGAACGAGTTTCCATACACCAGCGCGCCCGGCCCGGGCGAGGGTATGAAAACCTGCTTGCTCTTCAGTCTCACGGGTCTGTCTCCTCTCGCTTGCGGCAAGCACGGCCGGCATGGGGCGTTTCCGCCGAACTTCGGGCTGGGCGGTAGACTGCACCCTCACCGGGCCCGCCTTCGGCGGGCGTCTGCGGCCCGGAAACCAGAGCAACTCGGTTGTGCCCCCGCAGCGCTACGCGCTCACAGTCCGAGTATGCGCTCCGCGTTGGTGCGGGTGATTTGGTCGAACGCGGCGCGAGAGATTCTCCCCTGCGCCAGGGCGTCCTTGAGGTACGGAATGATCGGCGCCTGCTGGCCCGCGTGGCACAGGTCGGTGCCCAAGATCAGCTTGCCCTGGAACGCCTCCAGGAATCGGTAGCCGAACTCGGGGTCGCGGGTCAGGGCGTTGTAGCCGCTGTTCGCCGAGAGATCGCCGTAGAGATTGGGATGGCGTTCCAGCAGCCTCGGCGCCGCGCCGCCCGCCGCGACTTTCCCGCCGGGATAGGCGCTGAAGTCCCGCGGCGTGACATCGCCGGAGATCTCAGCCCAGAAATGCGCCCCGTGACCGAGGAACACCGTCGCCGGCAGGTCGCGCAGCATCTTCTCGAAACGCGGCAGGCCCTGCTCGTCAATGTTGGTTTGGGCGGTGAGATCGAGGATTACGGGCATCCCCAGGCGGCCGCAGATCTCGTAGATGGCGCACAGCCGGGGGTCGTCTATGGGGAGACCGCAGATGCCCTCGCCGAATCCTCGACATCCGCGTTCCCGGTATTCGTTGAGCACGCTCGCAAAGTCCGTGGACCGGTCGCCGGCCCACCGCCGCGGATCAACATTGCAGAACGGGATGAACCGATCGGGGTGGCGGCGGCAAACCCGCAGCACCTCCGCGGTCGTGACGTAGAAATAGGTCTGCTCCGGGTTCTCCATCGGCAGCAGCGCTGCTTTCTCGATCCCGTGGCGGTCCATGAAGTTCAGCAGGTAGGACGGGCGCAGCGGCGGCTCCAGATACAGCCGTCCCACATGAAGATGAATGTCAATCATGTCGCAGCCCTCGCCCGATCTGTCGTCGGCATTCTCCGCCCCCGCCTCAACTCCTGCGCCCTCCCCCCGGAAAGAGGTGCGCCGGGTGCGCGCGACGAAACCGCGTTTCCGCCGACGCGCGGCCCTATGCGGGCGAGGTCGCCAAGTGGCTAAGTCGCTCCGCGACCCCGACTGGTCGGGGCTGCGACGCCTAGGGGCTGCCACTTTTCCCCGATGCGCACGAGTAGGGGCGCATGGCCATGCGCCCCTACTGTCATAGCGAGCGCCTCCCCGGCGAGCCGGGGAGGATGATTCGCGGCGGAGCATGTTGGCGCCCATCCGGCCCCGGCCCATCATCGCCGGCCGCGCCGCTAATCCTCCTGGCGCAGGTGGCGTAGACCCCCCGCGGTGGCGACGATGACCTCCGTCGCCAACCCCAGGAACAGCCCATGCTCCACGATGCCGGCGCGCGCCTGGAGGCGCTTCGCCAGTTCGGCGGGCTCGGCGATGGGGCCGAAATCGCAGTCCAGGATCAGATTGCCGTGGTCGCTGCTGAAGGCGCGCCCGTAGTCGCCGCGCCGCACCGTCACCCGCGCGCCCAGCGATTCCAAGTATGCGCGCTGGGCGTGCCAGCCGAAGGGAACGACCTCCACCGGCAGCGGTGAGCGCGTCCCCAGCGCCGGCGAAAGCTTGGACTCGTCCACGACGATGATCTCTCTCGCGCTGGCCTGGGCGACGATCTTCTCGCGCAGCAGCGCCCCGCCGCCGCCCTTGATGAGGTTCAGGTGCGGGTCCACCTCGTCGGCGCCGTCAATCGTCAAGTCCACCTCGGGGTGGTCGTCGAGCGAGGTCAAGGGGAGGCCAAGCGCGCGCGCCTCCTGCTCGACCTGGGACGAGCACGGCACCCCCAGGATATCGCGCAGCTTGCCCGCACGCAGCAGCTCCGCCAGCCGCCGCGCCGCCCACGCGGCGGTGCTGCCGTGGCCCAGCCCCACCACCATCCCCGGCTCCACATACTCGACGGCGCGCTCCGCCGCCTGCCGCTTCAACTCGTCACGGTCGAGGTTCATTCTCCCGTTCCCCCCGGTTGACAGGCTCGGCCCTGAGGTCACAGGCTAAGAGCCGGTGCCACCCAGCAGCGACTTGGCCGCCGCCGCCACCGCCTGCGCCGTAATGCCGAAATGCTGATAGATGGCCTCGTAGGGCGCGCTGGCGCCGAAGCGGTCCACCCCGATGACCGCGCCCTCCAGGCCGACGTAGCGCTCCCATCCCAGGGTGACGCCCGCCTCCACCGCCACCCGCGCCCGCACCGCCGCCGGCAGCACGCGCTCGCGGTAGCTCTCCGGCTGGCGGTCGAACAGCTCCCAACTGGGCAGGGATACCACGCGCGCGCGGATACCTTCGGCTGCCAGGTCTTCCCCCGCCTGCAGGGCGATGTGCACCTCGGAGCCGGTGCCGATAAGGATGACCTCCGGTTGGCCATCGGCGGACTGCCACAGCGTGTATCCCCCGCGCTGCAAGCCCGCCGCCGGGGCGAAGCGAGTGCGATCGAGCACCGCCACGTTCTGCCGCGTCAGCGCGAGCGCGGTCGGCCCCGAGGTGTTGTGCAACGCGGCGCGCCAGGCCTCGGCGGTCTCGGTGGCGTCGGCGGGGCGGATCACCGTCAGGTTGGGCACGGTGCGCAGGCCCATCAACTGCTCGACCGGCTGGTGGGTGGGTCCGTCCTCGCCGAGGCCGATGCTGTCGTGGGTGAAGACGTACACGACGCGCACCCCCATCAGCGCCGCCAGGCGCATGGGCGGGCGCATGTAGTCGGAGAAGATGAGGAAGGTGGCGGTATAGGGGATGGTTCCCCCGTGGCGCGCCATGCCCCCGGCGATGGAGCCCATGGCGTGCTCGCGCACCCCGAAGTGCAGGTTGCGCCCGCAGTGATCCTCGGGGCTGAAGTCCCCTTCGCCGTCCATCAGCGTCTTGGTGCTGGGGGCCAAGTCGGCGGAGCCGCCGATCAACGCCGGGACCCGCGGCGCCAGCGCGTTGATGACCTTGCCCGAGGCGCTGCGGGTGGCGATGGGCTTGGTACCCGGCGGGAAAAGACCCTCCAGGTCCGAGTCCCACCCATCAGGCAGCTCACCCTGCAACTGCCGCTCGATCTGCGCGGCCGGCTCCGGGTAGGCGTCGCGGTATGCGGTCAGGCGCCGCCGCCATTCCTGCTCGGCCGCTTCGCCGCGCACCACCGCCCGGCCCATGTGGGCCGCCACCTCCTCCGGCACCAGGAAGGCCGGCTCCTGCGGCCAGCCGAGGGTGTCCTTCGCCGCCTTCACGCCGTCGGCGCCCAGGGGCTCGCCGTGGACCTTGGCCGTGCCCTGCTGGGGGCTGCCGTAGCCGATGACGGTGCGGCACACGACCAGCGACGGCCGCTCGGCTTGCGCCTGCGCCTCACGGATCGCCGCTTCCACCGCCGCCAGGTCATTGCCGTCGAGCGGCCCCAACACCTGCCAGCCGTAGGCCGCGAAGCGCGCGCCCACGTCCTCGCGGAAGGCGATGCCGGTGTCGCCCTCGATGGAAATGTCGTTGTCGTCGTAGAGGACGATGAGCTTGCCCAGGCGCAGGGTGCCGGCCAGACTCGCGGCCTCGCTGGAGACGCCCTCCTCCATGTCGCCGTCGGAGGCGAGGACATAAGTGTGATGGTTGATGATCTCGTGACCGGGCCGATTGTAGCGGCAGGCGAGCCAGCGCTCGGCGATGGCCATGCCGACGGCGTGCCCGAAGCCCTGGCCCAGGGGGCCGGTGGTGACCTCGACGCCGGGGGTGGGGCCGTACTCGGAATGCCCGGGGGTCCTGCTCTTCCACTGGCGGAACTGCTTGAGGTCGTCCAGGGACAGGTCGTAGCCGGTCAGGTGCAGCAGCGAGTAGATCAGCATCGAGGCATGGCCCATGGACAGGACGAAGCGGTCGCGGTCCGGCCAATCGGGGTTGCGGGGGTTGTACTTCAGGAAGCGGTCCCACAGGGTATAGGCCACCGGCGCTACTCCCATGGGCGCCCCCGGGTGACCGGAGTTAGCCTTCTCCACGGCGTCCACGGCGAGAAAGCGAATGGTATTGATGCAGCGTTCATCGAGTTGCGCTTGATCGGGTCTCATGGGTCCTCGCTTCCCCGGATGGTGATGAATAGATATAGGCGGCGGGGCGGCGCCCCGCTGCGGTCAGATATGGGCTCTGCCGATGAGCGACATGAACTCACTGCGGGTGGCGGCGGAGTCGTGGAAGCTCCCCAGCACCGAGGAGGTGATCATCAGCGAGTTCTGCTTCTCCACCCCGCGCATCATCATGCACAGGTGCCGCGCCTCGATGATGACGCCCACGCCCTCGGCGCCGATGCCCTCCATCACCGCCCGTGCGACCTGCTCGGTCAGGCGCTCCTGGATCTGCAGCCGCCGCGCGTAGGCGTCCACCAGCCGCGCCAGCTTGCTGATGCCGAAGACCTTGCCGCGGGCGATGTAGCCGATGTGGCAGCGCCCGAAGAACGGCAGCAGGTGGTGCTCGCACAGGCTGTAGAGCTCGATGTCGCGCAGGATGACCATGTTGTTGGTCTGCTGGGTGAAGACCGCGCCGGCGATGATGGTCTTGAGGTCGGCGCCATAGCCCGCGGTCAAGAACTCGAGCGCGGCGGCGACGCGCCGCGGGGTCTTGACCAGGCCCTCGCGCTCGGGGTCCTCGCCGATTTCGGCCAGCAGCTCTCTCACCAGTCGCTCGACCTTGTCACGATTCATGGGCGATACCCTCTCGCAGAAGCCGCGTGTACTCCGGCAGCGGCTGCATGTCGTGGGCTGCCATGGCGGCGGCGACCTCCCGAATGGGATCCCCGCTATCGGGCAGCACCAGCTCCGGCGCCAGCTCGTACAGCGGCAGCGCCAGGAACGGGCGCTGCGCGATTTGCGGATCCGGCAGCACCAGCTCGGCGTTCGCCATCACCAGGTCATCGTACAGCAGCAGGTCCAGGTCTATGGCGCGCGGCGCGTACCGGTCGGCGCCGCGGCGGCGGCCCAGTTCCTGCTCGATGCCGCGCAAGGCGCTCCGCACCTGCGCCGGCGCCAACCCGGTCTCGATCTCGACCACGCAGTTATAGAACGGCGGCTGCTCGGGGCGGCCCACCGGCGCCGTGCGATAGACCGTCGAAACACCCATCACGCGCGCGTCGCGGGCGAGCCGGCGCAGCGCGGCGCGCAGGTTCCGCTCGGGGGCGATATTGGAGCCGATGCCGATGAACGCGCGCGCCATCGCCGCTACCCCCGGCAGCGCGTGATGCGGACGCCGACGCTGCGCGCGAAACGCAGCGCCGACGGCTTGCTCACCGTCACCTGCGCCTCGCGCACGCCGGGGTGGTCGAGACAGATCTCCGCGACCCGCTGCGCCAGCGCCTCGACCAGGTGGAACTGCGATTCCTCGACTGCGGCCAAGACGCGCTTCTTGATCGCGCGGTAGTCCACCGCGTCCGCGAAGCGGTCGCTCTTGCCCGCGGTGCGGGTATCCGTCGCGAGCGCGAGGTTGATGACGACCTCCTGCTTCTCGCGGCGCTCCTGGGCGCTGACGCCGAGCACGCAGCGCGCGACCAGGTCCTCAATCAGGATGCGGTCCATAGCGGTACTCCGCCAGGTGCCGGCCGCCGTCAACGTAGAGGACCTGGCCGGTGATGAACTCGCTCTGGGCGAGGAAGACGACGGCGGCGGCGACCTGCTCCGGCTCGCCGTGGCGCTGAAGCGGCACCCGGGCCGCCAGCCGGTCGAGGTAGGTTTCGTCCTTGCCCGCGGGCGGCAGGATCAGCCCCGGCGCCACCGCGTTGACCCGCACCCCGGGGGCGAACTCCAGCGCCATCGTGCGCGTGAACCGCTCCAGCAGGTGCTTGCTCATGATGTATGCGACGTGCGCCGGGTCATAACCTCTGAGCCGGGTGTCGAGGAAGTTGATGACGACCCCGCGTTTCACCGCTCGCGCGAACGACCGCCCCAGCGCGAACGGCGCCCAGGCGTTGACCTCCACCATCTCCAGCAGGCGCTCGCGGGTGAGGTCGTCCACGGTGTCGGCGGGGAAGGCCGCGGCGTTGTTGACCAGGATTTCGAGCGCGCCGGCGGCCTCGAGCGCGCGCGGGACCAGGGCGTCGCACTGGCGGGGATGGCCGAGGTCGGCCTCCAGCGGCCACGCGCGCACGCCGCGGGCCTCCAGCTCTCGCTGCAGGTCGCGTGCCTCGGCGGCGGAGGCGCGATGGTGAATGACGATGTTGACGCCCTCGTCGGCCAGCGCGAGCGCGGTCGCGCGGCCGAGGCGCCGGGCCGCCCCGGTGATGAGCGCGGTCATGCCGCGCAGGGATTGCGCATTCATATCATCAGCTTGCCAGGGCAAGTCCACTGGCGACAGGCGCGGGGCGCGTGAGATCACTCCGAG
The DNA here is from genome assembly GCA_035527535.1 of Armatimonadota bacterium. Lineage (NCBI taxonomy): Bacteria > Bacillati > Armatimonadota > Armatimonadota bacterium. The sequence continues at coordinate 27,496 of DATLAK010000084.1, read as the reverse complement.
CCGCAGGCCAAGACACCCATCATGGGGGCACTCCGGATGGGGGATTTTTCACTCGCCGCGCCAGCGTTACGTCACAGCCGCATCATGCGACGTGCGCCGCCACTACATGCATGTGTCCGCGCAGCGGGGATCCTTCTACGCACTAGGTGACCGAGATTCGCGCCCCCTTCTCCGTCGCCGGACTTGGAGCGCCGCCAACCGACTCAGGGCGCTCGCGCCGCGCCAGAGGAAGACAAGGAGAATCCCAGGCACAACCAGGGAGGCGGCCCAGGCGATGAACACTAACCAGCCGAATACCTGATCGTCGGAGTGCATGGAACCCTCAGCCCCACATCTGCCACGCGCTTCTCTGCCTCAGACCATGGTCTTCCTGCTGACTGCCATCTGTGCCGTGACTCGCGAGGATGAACGATGCTGAGATAGTGGAAGTGAGCAACCGCCGACGCAAGAGTGCGAAGTGTCGAGGTCGTCGCCGTAGTGCAGAAGGCTCTCGCGCATCTGGGCTTACCATTGTTCCGCGCTAGGCAATCTTGCGGGCAGGATCTAGTTCGACGACGCCGTGGGGATCCCTGCCGAGGAGATGCCCTCCGGAAACACAAGAAGGGCCACGCAACCGCCCTTGCGCAAGTACCCGCTTGCGTCCACGCCGGCTCAGACGGGTGTGAGCGAAAAGCGGGAACTATCCAAGCTCACCCCTCCCCCCCCGCCGCAGGCGGACAAGTTCAAGGGGGATGACTGAGGTCGGGGTGGAGTGGTAGTGCAGCCGTCTCGGCTGCGAAACGATCGGCAGGCGAGACGCCTGCCGCACCAAACCTATCCCGCCCATGGCGGACGACCCCGCCTACGGCGGGCAACCCTCACTCGGCTCGCCGCGGGCTCGCCGACCTCTCCCTCGAAGGGAGAGGGGTTTCTGTCCGCACGCTAACCAGACTCGAACGCCCCCTTAGAACCGCTCGGGGCCCTACGCCAGCTCGTCCACCCTGGCCGCCATGATGAAATCGTTGCGGGACAGCCCGCCGATCTTGTGCGTCGAGAACTCCAGCCGCACCTGGTTGTAGGCGATGTAGATGTCGGGGTGGTGGTCCTGCTCCTGCACGATCTCGGCGACGCCGTTAACGAATTCCATCGCCTCCTCGAAATCGTCGAGGGTGAACTCGCGCTCGATCACCCCCTCCTTCAGCGTCCACTGCGGGATCTCCTGGGCCAGCTTCTCCGCCTCCGGCCGCGACAGGGGCGGGGTCGTCGCCGCCACCGGATGACATTCCTGCTCCGCCAAGTCCATCACGTCCTCCCGTCGGCGCCGTCCCGCGCGCCCTTACTTGATGGCGCCGCGCAGGTCCTCCGCGGTCATCCGCCGGCCGCCGCGAATCAGCTCCCGCGCCGCCTCCACCTGGTCCCACACGTTGCACATCATCGCCCCTCGCACCTGCCCCTCCCGCAGGTAATAGATGACGCCCGTGTCGTTCTCCTGCCGCCAATCGGCGAAGGTCTCCAGTCGGGCGTCCACCTCGCCGACGGCCTCGTAGCCGAAATCGAAGAGGTCGGAGAAGAAGTACGGCATGTAGGTGAACGCCTCCTGCGCCCCCGCCAGGTTGCGCCCCGCCTGCTTGCCCTGGTTGACCGCGTTATCCCAGTGTTCGACGCGCGTGCGCTGCCCCAACACCTGGTAGGGGAAGAACGCGTTGTCGCCGGCGGCATGGATATCGGGGGCCGAGGTGCGCAGGTATTCGTCAACCACAATCCCGTCGTCGAGGGTCAGCCCCGCCCCCGCCGCCAGCTCGCTCGCGGGCGCGATGCCGATGCCGGCGATGACGATGTCGGCCCGCAGGCGCCGGCCGCCGCGGGTGGCGACGATGAGGGCGTCATCATGCCGCTCGATAGCGGTAGGCACGTCTCCCGACAGGACGGTGATCCCGCGCTCGATGTAGGTTTGCTGGAGCGACCGCCCCAGGGTTTCCGGGAACACGCGCGCCACCAGGCATTGCTCCGGGAAGACCATCGTCACCTCCACCTGGTTGAGGCTGAGCGCCGCCGCCATCTCCGAGCCGATGAAGCCGCCGCCGATGACCACCGCCGACTTGGCCGCCGTCGCCCGCGCGCGGGTTGTCAGGTAATCGTCCAGGTAGCGGTAGTAGCAGACGCCCTCCAGGTCGCCCCCCGGGATGCCAAGGGTGCGCGGGATGCCGCCCGTGGCCAGCAGCAGCTTGTGGTAATGGTGGAGGTCGCCCTGGTCGTCGGTGATCGTCTTGCGCTGCGGATCGAGGCCGACCACGCGGACGCCGAGGGCGAGGTCGGTCGAGTTGGCGGCATAGAACGCCTGGTCGTGGAGGAAGATGTCCGCGACCTGCTTCTTGCCGAACCACAACTTCTTCGACAGCGGGGGGCGGTCATAGGGCAAATGCTTTTCCGCGCCGACCAGCAGGATGCGACCATCGTGGTCACGTTCCCTGATCCCTTCGATCGCCGCCGCGCCGGCCGGCCCGCCGCCGATGATGACGTACTGGTAGTCATGCTCCGCCATGATTTCGCCTCCATAAGCTCCGTGAATTCCGGTGTAGGGGCGTGATTCATCACGCCCTTGTCTCCACGCCTCCCCATGCGCGATGGATTCCCCACGGAGTGTAACAGATTGGGAACAGCTTTGGTCGCGCAGGCGCGGCACAAAGGCGGGATTCGGCCGGGGCGGAGTGAGCCGGGCACCACCGCGCCGTAATCGGTAGGCCAGGCGTCTCGCCTGGCCAGGCCAGCGGACAAGCGAGACGCTTGTCCCACCATGGGAGAAGCCCCGTAAGTTTCCGCCCGGCTTTGCGTCTATAATAGTCGGGAACATGTCCCGCCCCGACCCCATAGCCGAGGACGCGGCGTTGGTCGCGTGGAGCAACGGGGCGTCACCGCTGGTGACCTTCCGGGTCGAGGGGCTGCCTGCAACCTGGTGGGTGTCAACGATGGAGATAGGCCAAGAAGCAGCGCGCTGCATCGTCCCGGCGACGCGCCCGGCACTGCTGGCTCTGGATGCGCCCTGCCACTTCAGAGCCGCATGACATCCTCTCGCTACTCACCGAGCGCCTCGACGTCACGCGGAAGGCTCAGACGGCTCACTAGCCTGCGGTATTACTTCTAGTCCATCCTTGTTGAACCGTCCGTCGATGATGTCGCCCACGGTGTATTCCTTTGATACGAAGAGCCGTCGGGCGCCGCTGAAGGCATCATATCCGGAGACGATGAGCCGCAGTTCCGTCCTATCGCCCAACCGCAGTAGATCCTCCGGCAGCAGAGATCGGTTCTGTGCCTTCTCCCTGACCTCTGCCGGATAGGGAGCCTGTCTGAACTGCTCCGCGTCGTTCACCAGAAGCGGCACAATTTGGCGACGTGCCCCTGTGCGCACGGGTCCCATCTTAGGGACCCTGCATATGGGGTCACCGTACTCGACAGGAATGCTGGACACCCACCAATTGCCAGGACGGGTCGCGACCAAGCGCTTCACTCGAAGTCTGGCTGTCACCTCGACATCCATGATGGCTCTCCTGCCAGCGTTCTCAAACTTGACGCGGTACTCCCAGGGCGGTTTCCTGTCCTCTGCGGGAAGCCTGCTTATTGATTGAGAGAAGCGCACGTTGGGAACCACAACGTGGAACAGGACCCACCAGGCAAGAAAGCAGGTGACCGTCCCGGTAACTAGCCCATTGCCACACCGATCAGTACGTCGTTCACAGCTGTGCCGCCTCCCGCACTACCATGTCCGCGGCGGCGCTTGAGCGTTCCACGGCGCCCTGTACTGCTGCAAGGAGCGCCACAGTCACAGCGAGGGCGCTCGCCAGGGTCACCCCACCACAATCACTCATCCCGCGCACGTCAGCGGTTTGCCGCCTCTCCCCGCGCGGCACAGTCTTTCCGACAGCCCTGCGGGCGACGGCAGCGTGGTTGAGGTGCTCAGTCACGGTTTTCGGTTGGCGGCAGTCAGTTCGCGGTGCCACACATCGAGATGAGCCACCTCGGGCTTGCCGAGGACATCGACGTACTTCTCGTAGGCCACGGCCAGGCTTTCGACTGCGCTGCTCCAGTTGGCCCGAATCCGGTTTACCTCGTCCCTTTTCGCGAGCATGTAATGAAGCCGGCAAAGCTTGATGCTTTCAGCGGTGGGAACGCTGATAGGCCGCCCATTCTTGTCGGACATATCTCTGGTTCGACCGAACTCAACAAGCCGATCCGGGTTACCTGCCAGCACCCGGCGACAGACTGCGCAGCCGCATATCTCTGCGTGAAAGTCGATCCCAGACTGCACGGAAGGGGCAATCAGCAAGACGGTCGTCACATTGTACCGCTCGCAGAGCGGCGGAACATAGTACTTCGGTGGCGGAACACTTCCGCCCGTCACAGGCACAATCGACCTGCGCTCTCCGTAACCGAGGCCATGCGAGAAGCCGCAAAGGCCAAAGCGAGAAAGAAGGGCGGAGAGGCAGCCGCCGTAAGCGTTGTAGACCGAGTGCCCATTCTGGCTCAACGCTCTCACAAATCTGACGAGATTCTGCACGCCCAGAGTCCCGATGGTCCGCTCCGTGGCGTCATCGAACCAGAACATGAAACCCGTCGCGCCAGCCGTCACGTAGGCACCCGCGATCGTGTCTAGCAGATTTGCAGCAAAGAGAATCCCGCTGGAAAGGCACAGCATGGCGTAGATTGGCTGCTCGGGCTGGAGGGAGACAGCGGCGCGGAGAAGCCGCGTGTTCAGTGAGAGCGCCGGCTCGATGACCTCATCAATGTGGAAGTAGGGTGCAATCGCCCCAGCAGGCGAGAGTCCGGTGAGTCCGCCGAACGCCTCAGGGGCAGCATCTTTCATCTCATTCGCTATATCATCGAAGCGGTGTAGTTGGTAACTGATGACGGCCTTGGCAAGGTCAGACACGTCCGAATCTCGCTGGAAGGCATCCGGCCCTATCGCCTCCTTGCCGGCCAGCTTCAGTATGACCCCGCCATATCGTTCGGCTAGAGCGGCAAATGAGCGTTTCATCCCCCCGCGCTTGGAGTTGCTATGCAGCACCGCAGGACTCAGCCCGAACGCGTATGTCATCGGGTCGAGCAGAAAGGGCTTGCCTTGTGTAGCCAGGAACGAGGCTGTGGCCTTCGGGGTCGCCTCTACCAGGTTGGCATTGACGATCATGCCGTCGTAAGCGGACTTCAGATGGCGGTAATACTCCGCTTCGGCGTGCGTTCCAAGCCGATACAGATTCTGGGGGGCCTGTGCAGCGGCAAATGACATCAGCGGTTCCCCCCTCCACTTCGCGGGCCAGAGCGAAGACGCTCAATCACCATCTCACGACACAGATCTCGGCGGAAAGGGTTGTGGCCATGTTCCACGCTGACAGAGACTGTGCTGTTCACCACAAGGAGACCTATGCCTGTCTCTTCGAGTTGCGGCGTTCGGACACGCAGCGCCCGGCATTCTGGCAGAGCGATGTAGACGGCGTCGGCGAAGAGCTGGTAATACCGCGCCTGCTGCATCCCGCGGCGCCAGTCCTCTCGCTTCGCCTCCACAGCCAGCAGCGTGTCGCAGACAGGATCGTAGGAGCAGACATCCGCGACCTTTCGGAGAAAGGCTACCTGCCGCTCCACAAGACAACCAGGTCGGGAGAGGAACTCGGCCACCGCTTCCTCGATCTCGATCTCGGTCATGCTCGGCACTCCCTACAGCCCTTGCGCCCTCATCAGCCTTTCGCAGCAGCAGATAGCGGCATAATTGCCACCATAGCTGAGTACCAAGGCCGCGCCGCTCCCCACACCCATCCAAGTCGCATACGGGAACGGGCTGAACGAAAATGCGCCGCCGAGCAGCACGGCCAGACACGAAGCAACCAGCCCGAGGGCGGAAGCAAACATGCTCCTCTCGGTACCAGAGACCCACTTGCCTAGCCGAATCGGCGCGTCCAGGCGGCGAACACACCCCCTGGACCGACGCAAGAGACGCCGCATCTGGCCGGCTGTCCCAGCTTCCGGACCCGACTCCGCCATGCATCTATCAGCCAGGTCATGGAGACGCTGGATGTGCTCGCGCAACTCAAGTACTGCTCGCTCCCAAAGTCGCGACTGGGCGGCGGCAAGATCTCTGGCACGCTCCATCCGCTTTGAGTTGTGAAGCAATGCGAGCGCGCCAGCTGCGAATGCCAGAACCGCACCTGCCGCCCCCATCTGCGCGGTCGTAGGAACCATCACAGTATACGATCCCTGATCTCCGATTCGCTTGCCGATTCCGGATACTGCGTGTAGACATACCGGATGAGGTTCCTCAACGACATGCCTCCGAACCTCGATTTGGCGCTCTCAAGGGCATGCCGCTCGTCGGAGCTGAGCGAGTCAAAGACGGCCTTCGCAGAGGCCATGCCCCTGGGCGTGAGGCAGAATTGCCTCTCGTCAGGATTCGCCTCGAGGGCGTCCTCGCCAGGCACATCATCTAGAAGGTACTCCAGGCCCTTCACGTCCTCCTCACTAATTTCCGCCCCGATGCTGCCTTCCGTTTCTGCCTCCGCCATGAGTCCCTCGACCAGCTTGTCCTCCTGCTCAGTCTCCTCGGCGCTCGCCGCCCCCGTATCTCTCCTGTCCGTGATGAGATTCAGGTTCTCGAGGAAGCTGATCTCGTCATACAGGGCCGCCGAGTACGGACCGAACCGGTACGGCTCGAAGACCAGAACCCCCCGGCCGCCTTTCCGCAATCCGTACTCCTCCTGCAGGAGGAACAGTAGTTTCTGCAGGCGCGTGATACCGGCGATGGGTTCTCCGGGCATCCGCCTTGCGCCAGGAGCGTATAGCAATGCCAGCAACAGGGCTCTTGGGCCTGTAAGCGGCATGGTTCACCTCCGGTCGGTGTGGTCTATTCGAAGCCGACGCGTTAGAGTTCCACTCCCGCCAGCCATTCACCTGGCACCCAGAATCGGGCTCGATCCATCCCCGGGGCCAAGGAGTTCTCTCATCTCGCACGCCCTCCCTGCCACTTCTCCCACCTCGCGCGCAGGTCGCGCATGCCCGTGATCTCCGCCAGCAACTTCATCGCCGCATCGGGCACTGCGTACTCGCCGCACTCCCAACGCTGGATGGTCGCGGGGGTGATGGAATACCCGCGAACGATCATCTCGTGGGCGAGCGCGGGTCGCGATACGCGAGGCTCCTGCCCTTCCCTCCACTGACGCAGAGGATTCGCCCTGTACCATTCCTCGTACTCTTTCAACGGTCATCCCTCCGGTGCTGCCGCTGTTGGCGCTGATGCTAACACACGTTTGGCGGGATCGTCAAGAACGCACGGCACATTGACGCGCGCCTGTGCATGATAGTAGCAACAGCAGCGCGAGGGCGCTCACTCCCCCATCGCCTTGATGATGACGCGCTTGCGGCGCCGGCCGTCGAACTCGGCGTAGTAGATCTGCTGCCACGGGCCGAGGTCGAGCTTGCCCCCCGTCACCGGCACCACCACCTGGTGGTGGACGAGGATGCTCTTGAGGTGGGCGTCGCCATTGGTTTCGCCGGTGCGGTGGTGGCGATAATCAGGCCCCTGGGGGGCGAGGCGGTCGGCCCACTCGTCAATATCCGCGATGATGCCCTCCTCCGCGTCGTTGACATAGACGCCGGCGGTGATGTGCATCGCCGACACCAGCACCATCCCCTCGCGGATGCCGCTCTCGGCGACCACGCGCTCGACCTCGGCGGTGATGTTCACGTACTCGCGCGAGCGCCTGGTGTTCATCCACAGGTAGTCGGTCGCGAATTTCATCGTCTGCTCCTTTCGCGCGGGCACGGTGGCCGAGTAAGCCGCGGCCCCGCCCGACGCCGGAATCGCATCCGTTTTTCGCCGTTAACCGCGCAGGGGCCTTGAGGCCCGCTCCGGCGCCTTGGCTGCGGCGGCCTGTGCGCCGTCTGGTGCGTGCGGTGCGGATCGGAGGGCTGTAGTGGCACGGTTCGTGCTGCCCCAAGCGGCGGGCAGCCGTTTCCGGCTGCCCTCGATCCACGCGGTTCGGCCACGCGAGCGGGGCTGTGGCCTCCCTTCCCTCGGGAAGCAGCGGCTCACCACCCTGGCGCGCTGACCTACCTGCGGCCGAACCGGCGTCCGGCGGGCCGGCATTGACGCTGCCGGCCCGCTTCGGTTTCGCCACACCGCCTGCTCGGCAGGTGGGCAACCTCCCACACCAGAAATAGGACTTTCCAATCTACAAGCAACGGCCACGCTCATCCTGGCCGAAGGAGACCCCATGACCATGGGAATCGAGAACCAATGCGCCAGCTACGAGATCGGCCCCAACGGCGAGAACTCACACCTGATTGACCGGCGCACGGGCATGGACTACTGCGTCCGGGAGCCACGGCTCCCGTTCGCTCAAGTCAAGCAGGCGGGCCGGTATCACGGCGCGTCAGCGGTCTCGTTTCGGGACGGGCGCATCACGGCGCAGTTCGGCGATGCGGGAGTCGAGGTCGTGCTCGCGGCAGTCGAGCAGGGGCGCTACTTTACCCTGGAAGTCCTGTCGGTCGCGGGCGAAGGGGTGGAGGAGCTCGTGTTCGCCAACATCGGTCTCACGCTTGAGGGGACGCTGGAGGAGGAGTTCGCCTGCTGCGCGCTCGCCCTCAACCTGCAGACCAATGTGTCCGGGCTGCCGGGACCGAGCAAGCACCTGTGGGCGGCGTGCTATCCCCGCTTCGGCTTCGCCGGCGCCAAGGTCGCGCTCATCGCTTGCCCCCAGGGCGAGCTGCGGCAGGTGATGCAAGAAGTCGTGAGCGCGGCGCCGGAGCTGCCGCATTCCTCCATCGGCGGGCCGTGGGCGCTCGACGCCGAGATCAACCGCGGGTCATACCTGTTCAACCTCGCCAACCTGTCGGAGCAGACCGCGGATGACTGGATCAGGCTAGTGCAGGCGCTTGGCTTCAACCAGATAGACTTCCACGGCGGCGCTTCCTTCCGGTTTGGGGACTGCCTGCCCAATCCGGAAACCTACCCGCGCGGCTTCGCCAGCCTCAAGGCGGTGATTGACCGGCTGCACGCCGCCGGCATCAAGGCCGGCCTGCATACCTACGCTTTCTTCATTGACAAGCGCTGCCCGTGGGTGGCGCCGTCGCCGGATCCGCGGCTCGCCAAGGATGCGTGCCTGACCTTGGCCGCGGCGCTGGGCGCCGACGACACCGCGGTGGCGGTGATGGAGGAGACCGAAGGCATGTCCGCGGTCACCGGCTTCTACGTGCGCAACAGCGCCACCCTGCAGATAGACGACGAGCTGATCACCTATGCCGGTGTAGCCCAGGATCCGCCCTACGGCTTCACCGGCTGCGAGCGCGGCGCCTGCGGCACGCGGCCCGCTCCCCATGCCCCGGGGGCGAAGGTGCATCACCTGAAGGAGTGCTTCGGCCTGTTCGTGCCCGATGCCGATTCCACGCTGTTGGGCGAGGTGGCGGAAAGGACCGCGCAGGCCTTCAACGAGTGCGGCTTCGACATGATCTACCTCGATGCGCTGGACGGCGGAGACATCCTCGGCGGGGCCGAGAACTACTGGCACTACAGCTCTAGGTTCGTGTTCGAGATATGGAAGCACCTGCAGCGCCCCGCGCTCATGGAGATGAGCACATTCCACCATCACCTGTGGTATGTGCGCTCGCGCTTGGGTGCCTGGGATCACCCCCGGCGCAGTCACAAGCGATTCATAGACCTCCACGTTGCTGTCAACCAGGGCAATCTGCGGATGTTGATGCCTGGCCACCTGGGATGGTGGGCGGTGAATACCTGGTCGGGCGCCGAGGGGGAGCCCACCTTCACGGACGACATCGAGTACCTGTGCGGCAAGGCCCTGGCCACCGATACCGGCCTCTCGCTGATGGGGGTGGACCCCGACAGCATAGCGCAAGTGCCGGCCTTCGCGCGGCTGGCGGCCGTCTTCAAGCGGTACGAGGATCTACGGCACGCCAACTACTTCCCGGAGTCGGTCAAGGCGAAGCTGAGGGCGCCTGGCGGCGAGTTCACGCTGGAGCAAGCCGCAGACGGCAAGTGGTTCTTCCGGCCGGTGCAATATGCGAAGCACAAAGTGCAGGGCAGCGACGGCTGGAGCAACGTCTGGACCACGTGCAGCAAGTTTGGTGGCCAGCCCGCGCAGTTGCGGATCGAGGCGCTGCTGTCGGCGGGCCCGTACGACGCGGCCGACAACTTGACGCTGGCGGATTTCGCGGACGACCGCGACTTCGCCGATCGCGTCGCCCAGGCCGGTGTGCGTGCGGATCTGCGCCCCGACGCGGCCGAGGTGAAGGCGGGCCCCGTCAGCGGCCGCTACACCGCCACCAGCGAACTGCAGCAGCCCACCGCAACGTGGGCGGGGATGACCAAGGTGTTCCCGACCCCGCTCGACCTCGGTGAGCGCCAGGCGCTCGGCGTTTGGGTTCACGGCGACGGGCAGGGGGAAGTGCTCAACTTTCAGCTCCGCAGCCCGGAGCACGTTGTCGCCGGCATCGGCGACCATTACGTCATTGTGGACTTCACCGGCTGGCGCTACTTCGAGATGATCGAGCCGGAGGGCGCGCGCTTCGAGGACTATCACTGGCCCTACGGCGATCTGCACTCGATTTACCGCGAGTTCGTGGACTACCGCCAGGTGGCATCGCTCGGCCTATGGTACAACAACCTCCCGCCGGGGGGACAGGTGGACTGCCGCCTGAGCCCCATCCGGGCGCTGCCGCTGGTCGAGATCAAGTTGCGCAACCCGGCGGTGACCATCGGCGGCAAGACCGTCGTCTTCCCGTGCGAGATCGAAACCGGCTGCTACCTCGAGTTTCGCTCCATGTCGGATTGCAGGCTCTATGATCCCCAGGGCAAGCTGATTGCCGAGGTGCAGCCCGAGGGAGAAGCGCCGGAGCTTGCCGCCGGCGACAACCAGGTCGCTTTCACCTGCGACGCACGGGCCGACCAGACCGCGAGCGCACGCGCTTACGTCACCATCATCAGCCAGGGCGAGCCGCTGCGCGAGTGAGAACCGGACGCGCGGGCGCGAATGGAGATGGCCCCATGAACGGCAAGGAACGAGTGCGCGCCGCGATCAACCGGGAGCCGGTGGATCGCGTGCCATTGGGCTTCTACGTCGTGGACTGCGACACCATCGAGCGCGTGATCGGGCGCGAGACCTATGTGCGCAACAAGATCAAGGCCCAGCTCGCGCTGTGGCAGGGCCGGCGCGACGAGGTGGTGGATAGCTACCAGCGTGATACCGTCGAGTTCTACCGCAAGCTCGAGGTGGCCGACGTCATCGCCTTCAAGGAGGCGCCGATCGTGCCGCCGCGCGGGTGGGCGCCCGAGGACCCGCCGAAGCAGATCGCCGACAACACGTGGCGCGACCGCAAGGGGCGCGTGTGGAAGGCGTCGCTGGAGACGAACAACATCGCCTGCGTCGAGGATCCGACGGTCGAAGCGACTGCCTACACCGTCGAGCAGTTCACGGGGCCGGTCGAGGTGCAGCCGCCCGACCCCACCATCTTCGAGGCGGTGGACCATGTGATCGAGCACCTGGGGGGCGACCGCTACATCCTCGGCGACTCGGGCGGGTTTGCCGCGATGGTGCTCTTGGGCGGATGGGAGCGCGGGCTGCTGGAATACGCGCTCCATCCCGAGGTGGTGCGCGCGGCGACCGGGCAGGCGGTCGCGCGCCAGAACGCGGCCGACGAGTACATGCTTCGCCCCGGCCAGGACGGGGTGTTCTTCCAGCAAGACTTCGGAACGACCAAGGGGCCGTTCATCTCGCCGCGGATGTTCCGCGAGTTCTGCTTCGAGGCGATGCGCGAGCGGGTGCGACGCGCGCGCGCGCTGGGCTACCAGGTGGTGCTGCATAGCTGCGGCGATAACCGCCCGCTGATCCCGATGTTCATCGAGGCGGGCGTGCAGTGCTACCAGTCGCTGCAGGACATCCCGGATATGGAGATCGGCGGGCTGAAGCGCGACTTCGGCGACCGCCTGTGCCTGTGGGGCGGGGTGCCGGTGGAGGACTTGATCGCGGGCACGCCCGATGACATCCGCCGCGACGTGCGGCAGGCACTGGAGCGCGGCGCCCGCACGCCGGGGTTCATCCTCGGCCCCAGCCAGTCCATCGCCTACGGCACGAAGTACGATAACTTCATGGCGCTGCTGGATGAGTTCCACCGGCTGGCACCGAAGTACGGCGGCAGTTGAACCACCAAGGTGGCTAGGTCAGCAATGCTGACCGCCACGGCGGCCCCTGGCCTAGCCGCACAAAGACACGGTAGGCCAGGCGTCCCGCCTGGCATCCTCGACGGGTTGGCAGCCGAGACGGCTGCCCTACCGTTCGTGTCTTTATCGTTCCAGACACGCAGGAGCAACCAATGAAAGAGACCATGACCCCGCGGGAGCGCTGGCTGGCGGTGCTACGGCGGGAGCGGCCGGATCGCGTGCCCATGGACTATTGGGCGACCGGCGAGGCGACGGAGAAGCTCCTGCGCCATCTCGGCTGCGCCGATCTGGGCGAGGTGTTTCACCGCCTGCACATTGACGCTCCGGTGACGGTGAGCGGCCGCTACGTCGGCCCTGAGCCGCCGCCGGGTGAGGACCTCTTCGGCTGCCGGCACCAGACCGTGGATTACGGCACGGGCGCCTATTCCGAGTGCATTCACAACCCCCTGGCGAAGTATGAAACCCTGGAGCAGTTGCAGCGCGACTATTCCTGGCCCAGCCCTGACTGGTGGGACTACTCCGGCATCGCGGGTCAGGTCGAGGGCAACGAGCATCGCCCCCTCCGCGGCGGCGGGTCGGAGCCGTTCCTGCTCTACAAGAACCTGCGCGGCCAGGAGCAGGCGTTCATGGACCTGGTGCTGCACCCGGACCTCGTCCACTTCTGCCTCGACCGTCTATTCGACCTGGCCCACGAGAACACGCGGCGCATCTACGAGCAGATCCCCGGCCAGGTGATGATTACCTATGTCGCCGAGGACCTCGGTTCCCAGGAAGGTCTGATGCTGTCGCGCGCGCACATCCACGAGTTCCTGCTGCCGCGCATGAAGCGCATGATGGAGCTGGCACACGACGCCGGCGCCTACGTCTTCCACCACAGCGACGGCGCGATCCGCGAGATCCTGCCCGACCTGGTCGCGGCCGGCATAGACGTGCTCAACCCCATCCAATGGCGCTGCAAGGGCATGGAGCGCGAGGGGTTGAAGCGCGATTTCGGCGAGCGGCTGGTGTTCCACGGCGGGGTGGACAACCAATACACGCTGGCCTTCGGCACTGTCGCGCAGGTGCGGCAGGAGGTGGAGGATAACCTGCGCATTCTCGGCGCCGGCGGCGGCTACATCCTGGCGCCGTGTCACAATATTCAGGCCGTCAGCCGGCCCGAAAACATCGTCGCCATGTACGAAACGGGGTATGAACAGGGGTGGACGTAATGCTTGCCGGCGAAAGAAGGCTCACCCGCCTCCGGCGGGCGAGACCAGGGAGGGGCGTGACATGGAAGCCCTGATTGCGCTGCTGCTGTCCGCCATCCTGGGCACACTCGGGGTCTCGGGAAAAGTCGAGCGGGGGATCGAAGCGCAAATGCGCGAGACCCTGGGCCCGGTCCAGCAAGTCAAGGTTGAGGTGCGCCGCGGCCATCGGTCGCCGTTCTCCCGCCAGGTGGACCAGGTCGAGATCACGCTGGTCGGGTTCGACCTCCATTCGCTGCCGGAGGACGGCGGCCTGCGCATCGGAGGCGGGGGCGACCTCGTCGGCAGGGTCGGCAGCGTCGCCATCCATGCGCGCGACTTCCGCATCAAGGAACTGCCGGTGGAACGGCTCGACCTCACGATCAAAGACATTCGCTACGACCTATGGAAGGCGATCTGGCGGCGCAAGCTGGAGATCATTCGCGTCGGCAAGAGCTCCGCCGAAGCCAGGCTCACGGCCGCCGGCCTGACCAAGATGGTGGCGCCGCGGGTGACGCAGGTCGAGGACCTGCGCCTGGCCTTCGGCTACGGCGAAATCACGGTCAGCGGCTATGTGCGGCGCGGCGTGCGGATTCCCGTGCGCCTGACCTGCAGCCTGGAGCCGGCGGGGGGCAAGGTCTTCCTGGTGGACCCCAAGGCTCACGTCTCGATCGTGCCCGTGCCCGCGTTCATTGTTGACCGCCTGATGAGGGACATCAACCCCGTCGTTGACCTCAACGAGGGGCGACAAGGGCCGTTCGCGTTCTCGATCAGGCAACTGCTGGTCACGCCGCGAGACCTTCGCGTGCGCGCCGACCTGCGCCCGCGCAAGCTTTAGCCCGGATCATGCATTGTCAACGCGAAGCGCACAGCCAACGAGTGAGCCTGGAAGGGTGGTGGTGTTCTTGGTGGGACGGCGATCAAGCGGAGTGTTCTAGCGCAACCAGCTCAAGTCGCGCCCGACAAGCAATTCGGTCATCTGCGCATGGTGGGTGTTCTTCATCGCAATCGTCCGGGTCTGCATGCCGTGCGCTACCGCGAGCGCCGCGACGTCTTCCGCGTTGTCATAGGTCATCAGGAAGTCGCCCGCGACGCGCGCCGTGGTCGCAAATAACCTCTCATGGTCGAGGACGTGATGCGTGTAGAGCCGCATGCCGGCCCTCTTGCCGGCCGCCGTGTACGGGGGGTCTACGAAGAACACCGCGGTCTTTCGGCGCGCGTAGGTGCGGATGACCGCAATGCCATCGCCCTCGGTGAAAGTGATGCGGTCGCGGATGCTCGCTATCGCCCGTATCCGTCCAGCTAGCGTTCTGGGATACCATCGGGACTTCAATCCCCGCCCGTTTTCGCCGTTCTTCATAGGCCTGCTACCGGGCGCGATAATGCCGCCGTGATAGGTGCGGTTCTTGACTAGGGTTCGGAAGGCCAGCGCCGGCGTGGTCGGGTCTGTGTTCGCAAGCTCCGCGCGCACATTCTCCAAGGTCGGGGTGAAGGACAACACGCGGCCGACTAACCACTCGCAGTCGTCGCTGAGGATAGTCTTCCAGACGGCGGCGACCTGCTCATCAAGCTCGACCAGAACGACCTTTTCGGCCAAGCGCTCAAAGGCTACCGTAAGGCCAACAATCGCGCCGCCCGCGAATGGCTCCACCAACACGGAGGGCCGCTTCGGGAGAGAACGCAGCCATTGACGGACGCGCGGAATCAGCCAGGTCTTTCCGCCCGGATAGCGGAAGGGACTGCGCTGCGGAACCGACGCGACGTTTACCACCTGGTCGGCCGTCGGCGCCCCGTCCAGATCCAGTTGATATCCTATGCTAGTCATCGCTGACGCCCGATTGTGAGTTGCCCTCTAACTGAGTGGCCAGCTTCTTCTGCAGGACGCGGACGAAATCGGCCATGGGGCCAGGGGCAGATCGCGTAATCTTGGCGAGGCTCTCCTCAAACTTGGTGTACACGACTCGGCGACGCTTCAGCGTGTAAACGTTCCGCGCCGCGTGGTGCTCCAGGTCGTAGACAAACCACGCGATGTCCGCTCTTTCACATGCCACGGCGTCAAGGGCGGGCAGCGTCTCAAAGAAGCCCGTGTTCAGAGCCACCGCGGTCTTCTTTCCCCAAGAATGAAGAATGCCGCCTTTGAACAGCAACTGTGGCGCTAGGCGCTTTCGAGAGGACGACAGATAATCAGGCCCAGGGTAGTTCGGTTGCCTCGCCCAGTTCATTTCTTGGCGCGCCTTCGGGTTCTGCATGTAGTACGCGAATGGGTTACGCACGTTGCCGGTGATATACACCGCCTGCACCTCCAGCGCGCCGAAATCTAGCACGCGCCCCGCGTCATCAACAGACACGAGGACGAGGTCGATATCGCCCGCGAGTTTGCCGTACTTGTCTTTCACGCGCACTTCGGTTAACGTCGCCAAGTGCGCGCTGGCCGGGAAGAAAAAGGACGCCGCGTCTTTGGCAACAAGCCAGTCTTGGCGAAACCGCATAGGGCAGGTGATGACCACCTTGTCGTCAGCAAAGACGCTACACACGCCGAGCGGGTCATCTTTCTTGTCCTTCGTGCATTTCGCTGCCTTGAAAGGGCAGACGCGCTCGCGGCGGTGCTGTATCGCTTCGGGACTCATGTTGTCAACCGGGAAACCGAAGACCTCGGCGAGGGGCTGCTTAGCGATGGGATAATCTCCTCATGCGGCTGCCTTTCGGATCGGCTCAGGAAACCTCTTTCTGCGGCAACCACTCGTGCGCGATGTACTCGCGCAGGATGTGCAGGTTGTCAGCCCTATGAGCGTGCCTTGGTTCAATCTGAAGCGGGCTGGGACCAATACTATGTTCAACAAGGGGACGGGGATTCCTGCCAAGGGTGGGTCCTGGCGGCGGGGGCAGGATTGCGTCAAGTGATAAGGGTGGCTAGGTGGGAGTCGGGAAAAGGTGGGGCGGGTAACGCGGGCGCATGGGAGGGAGATGGCCCTGGGGTCGCTCTGGGGTGTGGCTGAGGTGACAGTGGCCAGCTGGGAAATCAAGGCGAGCGGGGCCGCGAAACTGACCTGCCGCGCGTACCGGATTGCGTTCACGCCGTCTCGGAACGACATCCCCGAAGCCTCACGCATAATCCGGGTCTAATCGAGATCATGCGCCGCCAGCGTGTGGCCTTCACCTGGCGGGTGAGGACCGGGCGCGACTTCGCCCGAGGGCGCGGTTCGCGCCCCGAAGAATCGGGGCGCGCCCAAGCATCCGCCGGCGTGCCACTCTATTGCTCTTCGTCTCCGAGTCCCCTGCTCAACTGCTCCCCTGTTCACCTTACCCGGGAGGGGACAGTTCCTTCCCGCTCCGGGCCTGGGCGGTGTGCTGGGCGGCGGGGAACTGTCCCCTCGCCCCGCATCGCACCCCGATAGGCGTGGCACGATTCTTGCGCTATGCCCGTTACGAACGGGCCTCCCGGGGAACTGCCGCTCCTCGCGCCCATGCCTGAGGAGCGAGTGCCTTGCACATTGATGTGCTGACCCAAACCATCATCTCCGGCTTCCTGGCGAGCGCGGCCATGCTTGCCTTTCTCCTTCGCTTCGGCCCCCGCCGCCCGCACTGGCCGCAGATCGTCGCCGCAGTGGTCTTCCTCGATCAGGCCAGCAAGTGGATTGTGGCTAGGGCGCTAGCGACCGCCACGGCGGCCAACGGCCTAGCCGTCGGTCAGCTCGCCCACAACGGCCCTCACCATTCGTACCTCGGCGGCGCGATGGAGGTCGGCTACTACGCGAACTACCTACAGGGCTTCGGCGGCACGTCAGCGTGGCTGTTGTGCGCGACCCTGGTAAGCGCCGTCGCGAGCGTGCGGCTGTACCAGATGCTGGCGGAGCGGGGCTACCGGATGTCGTTTGCCACCGAGGGCGGCCTGGCGCTGGTGCTGGGAGGCGTGGCCGCACTGGCCGCCGAGCGAGCATGTGCCGGCTTCGTCGTGGACTTCCTCCAATTCGGGGCCCGCAGCAACTACGTTTTCAATTTCGCCGACCTGGTGGCGTTCGGGGGCGCGCTCATATTGTTCGTGCGGGCCATGATCGCCCTGCCTGGTCTCATCGAGAGAGAGCTGGCCGGCGCCGGCGGGGGGGTGCAAGGATGATCCATGCGCGAGCGTTGCGCGCGGCGACGGCGCCGCGCACTCCCGCCCCGGATACGGCGACCAGCGGGCGCCTGGTGATGCTGGAGCGCGCCGTGCGCGCAGGTCATGCCAGCGCCGACGCCCTGGTGCGCCAGTGGGGGACTGGCGACCCCTGGCGGCTGGCGGAAGCGCTCGGCATCCGTATCGAGCTGCGCGCGCGCTGTCGCGACAACCCGCGGCTGCGCAGCGAGGCGCTGACCGACGCGCCCGTCATCGTCCTCTACACCGAGGCGCTGGGCGACCTGTCGCGGCTGTTGGTGCTGCGGGCGCCGCGCCTGGCGACGGTTGCGCTCGACGTGATCGCCGTCGCCACCGAGATCTTCCGCTACCTCCAGCGCGCGCGCCCGGAGATCTTGCAGGGGGTGAGCCGTGATTGGCCGCGGGTGGCGCGCGAGGTCGCCGCCCACGCCTTCGCCCAGGACCTGCTGGAGCTTCCCTTCTTCCCCGCCGAGATAGACGCCGTTGATCACCTCGCCCGCACCCCCGCCCAGGTCGGCCTCCGGCGGGATTGAGGCGGCGCCTGACCG
The DNA here is from genome assembly GCA_035527535.1 of Armatimonadota bacterium. Classification (NCBI taxonomy): domain Bacteria; kingdom Bacillati; phylum Armatimonadota; species Armatimonadota bacterium. The sequence continues at coordinate 9,403 of DATLAK010000084.1, read as the reverse complement.
CCGGCTTGCCCTGCGAGCGCAGCGCACCCGCTCCGGCGCATTGTGCGGGAGGGGACAGTTCCTTCACGCCCCGGGCCTCGGCGCTGCACTGGGCGACGGGGAACTGTCCCCTCGCGCCCGGGGGAGAGGATTGGCGGAGGCCGCGGCGAACACAACCCCAGCCACAGCTCTCCGCGATCGCGCGGTGGCCGGGGCCGCACGCGCCCGCCGATGTGAGCGCGGGGGCTGCCGTCGGAGGAACCGATTGACGTCCGGTCAACGGATGCACCAAGCCCGCGAGGCCCGCCTCGGCGATCATATCGCCGCCGCCATGCGCTGCGTGGTCCTCATCACCGTCTTCGCCATGACCGAGTGGGCGCGGCCCGCGGCCGGCTTCACCGAGCTCGATTGGGTGGTGGTAATCGGCTCGGTTTACGTGCTGGTGACCACCTTCGCCCGGACGCCCCGCGCAGGGGCGGGACGCGACCGCGCCCTCATCTTTACCGTTCTCGACCTGTTCCTCATCACCTGGTTGGTGCGGGTCACCGGGGGCTTGCGCAGCGAGCTGTACGTGCTCTACTACCTGCCGGTGCTGCAGGCGGCGCTGCGGCTCGATCTGCGCGACGCGGTCGGCGCCTCGTTGCTGGCGGCGGGTTGCTACATCTTGATCGGTTTCATCGGCGGCTCCCTGGAGGCGCCGATTCCCGTCACCGGCAAGCTGCGCATGGCGACCTTCTCGTTGTCGGCGGTAACGATCGCGACCGTGCTGGGGGCGGTCGCCAAGCAAGCGCGCCTGCAGCGCGATGAGCGCGCGCGCGCGCAGGAGCTGCTCGATCGCACCGCGGCCATCTACGAGGTCGCTCGCGCCATCAATGCGAATCTCGACCTGGAGCAGCTGGTGGCGCAACTGGCGCAGATCGCCGCTCGCGAATGCGGCGCCGACGCCGTGCGCGTGGTCTTGCTCTCCGGCGACGGCGAGCCCCACGTGCGCGCCGCGGCCGGGCGCGCCGAGATCCTCGGCGAGGGCGACCAAAGCCTGGAGGCGGCGACGTGGGTGCTCAAGCACGAGGAGACGCTCGCGATCAAGGCCGGGAGCCCCGCGCCCAAGGACGCCCCGCAGGTGCGCGCGCCCGGCGGGGTGGATCACTACCTGGCCGCGCCTATGATCGGCGGAGGGCGCCTGGCGGGCGCGATCGAGCTGGCTTCGGGCGGCGCAGGCTTCCGCGACGTGGACGAGGACCTGTTGTCCGTCATCGCCGCCCAGGCGGCGGTGGCAATCGAGAATGCCAGGCAGTACGGCCGCGCGCAGTTGCTGGCCATGACCGACCCGCTCACCGGGATGTGGAACCACGCCGAGTTCCACGAGCGCCTGCGGGAGGAGATCGCGCGCGCGCAGCGGCACGGCCGCCCGGTGTCCTTGCTCTTCGCCGACGTCGATAACTTCAAGGCCTTCAACGACCTCCACGGCCATCGCCTGGGCGACGAATTGCTGCGACAAGTCGCCGCGCGGATTCAGTCCGCGGTGCGCGGCAGTGACATCGCGGCGCGCTACGGCGGCGACGAGTTCGGCGTTATTCTGCCCGAAACGCCGGTGCAGGGCGCCTCCGTCGGCAGCGACAACCTGCGCCGCGCGGTCGCCACCGAGCCCTTCCGCGTGGGCGGCCACCGCGTCAACGTCACCATCAGCGGCGGCGTCGCCGCCTACCCGGAGGACGGCGCTACCGCCGAGGAGTTGATAGACGCCTGCGACCTCGCGCTGGGCGAGGCAAAACGCAGCGGCGGGAACTACATCAGGCTGCGCAGCCAGTCGTAGGAGCACCGCGGGCGGCGCCCCTGCAAGCGCGGGGGCGCGGGACCTCATCGCGCGGGGGACAGGGCCATCGAGGAGCTCGTCATACTCATCCTCCAGCGCGGCAAAGCCAAGCTCGCGCGCTTCGCGCTCGAGCTGACCGGCGAGACCGACTGCCCGGTCAATCCGCCTGACTTCCTGGCGGCGCTGCGGCGCTGGCGTCCGGACCTGGTGACCGTCGTTGACGCGCCCGGCTTTGCCGAGGAGCTGGCGGCCGAAGTCAACCGCGCCAGCGGCGACGAAACCATGCTGCTCATCGCCCCCATGCCGGCGGTGGCGGGCGAGCTCGCGCCCACGCGCATCGGCCTCGTCTTGCCCGAGTCCTTCGACGCGCGGCGGCCCAAGCGCCTGCTGGGCTCGCTGCTGCAGGCGCTGGCCCTCAACCCGGTGACCAAGCTCGTCGGCGGGTGGGCGCTGCAGGCGCACGTCGAGCAAAGACTGCGGGCGGGAGAGAACTTCGCGTTTCTCTACCTCGACATTGACAACTTCAAGGCTTACAATGACGTTTACGGGTTCGCCCAGGGCGACGTTGTCATCAAGCTGCTGGCGAGCGCCATCACCGCCGCCGTCAATGCGCACGGCAACCCCGGCGACCTCGCGGCGCATATCGGCGGCGACGACTTCGCGGTGCTCACGACGCCCGACAAGGCGCGCGCCATCGCCGACCGCGTCATCGCCGCCTTCGATCGCGATGTGCCCTCCCTCTACACCCAGGAGCACCGCCAGCGCGGCGGCCTCGCGGTCCGCGACCGCCGCGGCGACCTCGTCACCTATCCGCTGATGACCCTGTCCGTGCCAGCGGTGGTGACCTCGCGGCGGCCGGTCCGCAGCTACCGCGAGTTGAGCGACATCGTAGCCGAGCTCAAGGCCTACGCCAAGTCCGCGCCCGGCAGCGCCTACGTCGAGGAGCGCCGCAGCGGGGAATCCGCTCCCACCAGCGATTCCGCAGCGTGAGCGAAGGGCCCGCGCGGCCGGTTGGTGGAAACCACGGTGCTGCGTCGGCGCCGGGAGGGGCAGGCAAGGAGGCTCAGATGAGATGGTGGGCCCTGTTCTCGATGTTCGCGCTGGTGCTGCTGATCCCTCAGCGCTCACTCGGGGATGGGATGGTGATCGCGCCCTCCAGCGTGCTCGGTTACCTGTCAGAGCAGACGCAGATAGCGGTCGTCGAGGTGAAGTCGGATTTCACCGTGGGCGTGCACCTCTTCATCTCCCTGCTGGAGTCCTCCGGCCAGTCGCGGCAGGTGCATTTCCTGCTTCCTTTGCAGACCATGCCTCGCGAGTTCACCGTGCGCGAGCAGACGCTGGAGGCTTTCTCGAACCAGCACGTAAAGCCCCTGGATCGTATCTACGAGGCCGCCCGGGCCGAACAATCGCGGATGCGGATGGACACCGTCAGGGGCTACGCCCTTGGTTCGCTGCTGGCAGGCCCCTATTCCATGGCCGTCGGAGCGGTCGCCGTTTGGGAGACGCGGTCGTGGCAGGCTGTGTCGCCGGCTGACGCTCCGGCGGCGCGCCGGGGTGTGTCGGTGCCGGTGCCGGAACTGAGCGTGGAAACCAAACACTCTCGCACCGATGTCTATCGCGCTTTGAAGCGCGAGGAGTTGGCGGCGCTCGCCAGCCTACCAAGCCTGCCCGAGGCCGTGGGCAACGCGCTGGCTGGGTACGAGGGCCGGCCGTTCGCGCTGGTTCGATTGCGCACAGTGCCAGCGCCTCCCAGTGCCGCCCGCGACCGCGCTGGGCCGGGGCGGAGGCTGCCAGGGGCCGCCGCGAAACAGCCCGGTCTTCATTTCCACTTCACCCAGGAGATGCAAGCGCAAGGTGGCGTCCATCTCTACGAGTACCCGCTCGGCACCGGCCAGGGCTGGGAACATGCAATACAGCTGACCCAGGTTTACGTGGTCGCGCCGGAGGCTCTGGCGCTGACCGTGCGCTTCCCCGACCGCGGGAGAGGGCAAGGGTGGCTACCGGATTCAGAGGCCGCAGGGAATGCTCTCGCATTCGCCGCAAGGGGGCGGCAGGTGCACATGGCGGAGTACTGGGATTCAAACCCCAGGCAGGATGTCAGGATCAGTGTGAGATCCGGGGCGGGCAGCGAGTTCACACGTGCGCACGGGAAAGAGGCGCTGCTGATGGCGGCGGTCTGGATTGGATTCCCAGCGTTTGGGTTGCTGATATGGCTCGGGGGGGTGCGCGCCGCCATTTGGACCGGTGAGCGCAAGCAGCAACGTCGGTTCGCGGCTACCGCATGGCGGAGCTGGTGGGTGGCGCAGGCGCTGTGGCTCCCGGCCGTGGGGGCGGCGGCATGGTTGCTCAGAGGAGCTGGCGACTTCTGGGAGCTGTCGTGGCCCGGGGCCGACTCGCTGGTGCTGGGACTGTGGTTCGCGTCCGGGCTGGGGGTAATGCACGTCGTGCTCATGCTGGTACCGCGGCCCGCGCGCGATTTCGCCCAACGCGCGGGGCTGGCCGCCGCCGTCACCGGCCTGATCTACGTTGCCGCCTCCTCGCTCGTGCTGAGCTCGTTCATCTGGTAATGGGAGCTACTGGCGGCAGAATGAATATCGTCATGCGCCTTTTCCGCCGAATGCCATTGGGCACCGGTGTGTTCGTCGTGGTTGCACTGGGGACAGCCGGCATCCCTGTCGCCGCGTCCGCGGAGACGGCAACCGCCCCGGTCCAGGTCTTCGCTCCTGGCGCCCTCCATTTCTCTCAACTGGACAACGGACTGCGCATCGTGGTCAAGGAAGACCATTCCGCCCCCGTGGTCGCGGTCAACGTCGTCATTCGCGCCGGCACGCGCTGCGAGACGGCGCAGAACAACGGCATCGCGCACTTCCTGGAGCACATGATCTTCCGCGCCGCGCGCGGCGGCGGCGAGGACTCGCTCGCGGGGCCGATCGAGGCCGTCGGCGGGGTCGTCAACGGCGGCACCCTGCGCGATTTCACCTATTTTCGCGCCGTCACTGCCCCTCCCGATCTGCCCCTGGCGCTCAGCGCCCTGGCGCGGGCCTTGCTTCACCCCGCGTTCAGCAACCAGGCGGTGTTCGCCGAGCGCGTGGTCGTGCTCAGCGAGCTCCGACAGGTCGCCGACGACCCGGAAGCCGCAGCGTGGGCCCGCGCCTTCGCGCTCGCCTACGGCGACCATCCCTACGCGCTGCCCATCGGCGGCACGGAGCAGTCGCTGGTGCGCATCAACGCCGACCTGCTCGCCGATTTTCACCGCCGCTGGTATGTGCCGGACAACGCCTCTCTCGTCATCGTCGGCGACATTAATCCGGCGGTCGCCCGCGACGCGGCGGCAAGCGCCTTCGGCGCCTGGGCGGCGACCGGCGCCACCCACCCTGCGCCGTCCCCGCCCCCGCCCGCGCCCCAACTGCCGCGCACGCACGTCGAAACGCGCGAGCTCTCGCAGGCGACGGTGCTCATGGCGTTCAGGGCGCCGGGCATCTCCGCCCCGCGCGAGGTGTGCGCGATGGACCTGCTGCTGACCATCCTCAGCGAGGGCTACACCGCGCGCCTGAAGCGCGCCCTGGTGGAGACGGGTATCGCGGACGAGGTGAGCGCCGACTTCCTGACCCAGGAGATGCCGGGGCTGTTCGCCATCCGCGCCACCTGCGCCCCGCAACGCCTGGCGCAAGCGCGGCGTGCGCTCGCGGGCGAGATCCTGCGGCTGCGGCGGGAGCCTGTCACTGACGGCGAGTTCGCCAAAGCGCAGCGGCGGCTGGCCTACAGTTACGTCTTCGCCAACGAGACCGTGGAAGACCAAGCGGCAACGCTGGGGTTCTACGAGGCGATAGCGACCTACGAGTTCGCCGTCGCCTATCTCGACCAGGTGCGCTCGCTGACGGCGGCCGAGGTGCTGGCGGCCGCGCGCAAGCACCTCGACCCGGAGCGGGCGGTGTGGGTGGCGATCGCCCCGTCGGTGGCGCCCGCCGACACGCCCGAGGTGGTGCGCGTCCAGGGAGCTGACCGATGAGCCGGCGGCTGCGAGCGCTCGCGGGGCCGGTGCTGAGGTCCGTGCTCGCGGCGGCGGTGCTCCTCGTTGCGAGCGCGCCGGGCATGGGCGCCGCAGCGAAGGAGGTGCTTGACAACGGCCTGGTGGTGATCACCAGCCCCGCCGCTACGGGCAGCGTGGTCGCAGTGGAGGTCTTGATCAAGGCGTCGGCGCTGGACGAGCCGCCAGGCAAGGCCGGCCTGCGCCAGCTGGTGCAGCAGACCCTGGCGCGGGGCAGCGAGAACATGTCCGGCGACGACCTGGCGGCGGCCCTCGACGACCTGGGCGCGGACTTTGACACCGGTCTCGGGCTGGACTACGTCGAGGCGTACGTCGTCTGCCTGAGCCAGGACCTGGAGCGGGCGATGGCGCTGCTCGCCGAGGTCGTGCGTCGCCCCGTCTTCCCCGCGCAAGAGCTCGAGACGCAGCGCGAGGTCGCGCGCCGGCATCTGCGATCCCTGCGCGCAGACCCGTTGCAGACGGCAGCGCAACTGGTGCGCCAGGGGTTGTTCGAGGGACACCCCTATTCCGTACCCATCCAGGGCACCGAGGACTCGCTGGCGGTGATAACGCGCGCCGACCTGGTGGGGTTCCACCAGCGACACTACGCGCCCGGCAATACCATCATCGCCGTCGCGGGCGGCATTGCCCGCGACGCCGCGCTGGCGGCGGTGCGACACGCTTTCGGCGACTGGCGAGGGGCGCCGGTGCCGGCGATCGCGGCGCCCCCTGTGGAACCGCTGGAGCGCTCGGCGCTCCAGTTGCGCCAGGCGCCCGTCGGCCAGGCCTATTTCATGCTCGGCTATCCCGCGGGCAAGCCGCGCCCCGAAACCTTCTGTGAAATGGAGGTCATCCGGGTGCTCCTAGGCCGGGGCATGGGCGCGCGCCTTTTCGGCGCCCTGCGCGACCGCGCGGCCGTGGCCTACGAAGCCGAAGCCTCCTACGTCGCCCTCGCCCACGGCGGCTACCTTGCCGCTTACGTGGCAACGGCGCCGCGCGACCTCGATCACACCAAGCAGCTCACGCGCGCCGAATTCGAGCGCCTGCGCGACGAGCCGGTGGCCGCGTCCGAGCTCGAGCGGGCACGGCAATCCGCCGTCGGCGCCCATGCACTTGCCCACCAGAAGACGAAGGATCGGGCCTTCCACCTTGCATGGTACGAAGCGATTGGCCTCGGCTGCGACTTCGACGCGCGCTACGCCGGGGCGATCACATCGGTCACCGCCGAGCGGGTGCAGGCGGCGGCGCGGGCCCATTTCAATCACTACTGCCTGGGGCTGGTGCTGCCCGGGCGCTAGCCCGGATTATCCGTGATTCGGGCTGGAGCCCCGCCATGTCGGGGCGGTCACCTGCTCACCTCAATCGCATGTTTCGTCGCGCAGTGTGCGCGTGGCATACGAAAGCCGGAAAAGGACTTCTGCTTGCCGGCGCCGAATCTATGCCATACCTGGGGATGGGGAAGGGACGCAAGAGGTGCCGCCGACGCCCCCGCTTGGAGGAAAGGCATGATGATGGATCGCAGAGAGCCGCTTAGGATCCCCGACCAGCACCCGATGCGTATTTTCAGCAACCCGCGCCTGACCAGCCGTGAGAAGAAGCTGAGGCAAGAGGTGGACGGCTACGTCATCAGCGAGGTCGAGGGCGCGGCGCGGCTGCTCGTCGGCAAGCGAACCATGGTCGTGGACTCCAGCGTTGACCTGCCCGATGCCGTGTGTGACGGCTTCACCTTCAAGCGGCGGCTCGTGCTCCTGGACGGCGGCAACTGTTATCTGTTGGCCAGGTGGAAGCCCGACCGCTACATGCGCCGCAGCGCAAACGGCCAGCGCCAGAAGTGGTTCATTGACCGCCAATGCTTTCCCACCAATGCGCAGCGTTTCATGGCGGACAAGGCCGCCCAGGCGCAGGAGGCAATGCAGGCCGGCGAGGACTGAGCCCCCCACCGGGCCCAGGTGACGTTCGCCGCGGCGCCCTTGCGTCGAGGTGCGATGGGCGAACGCGCGGACAGGCAGTGCACTTGCAAGGAGTGCAACAGAGAGTTTAGCTTTACCGCCGCCGAGCAGGAGCAGCATGCCCTCCGTGGCCACCGTCACGCTCCCAGTCGCTGCCCCACTTGCCGCGAGGCGCGCGCCCTGCGCAACCCGGAGCGGGCCGGCGGGCGCAGCCTGCACCCGGTGATCTGCGCCAGGTGCGGGGCCCCCATCCGCGTTCCGTTCGTCCCCCGCACTGAGAGGCCCGTCTACTGCCGTCCGTGCTTCCTGGAGATGCGCGGCGAGTAGCGGCCCGCCCCCGCGCCCACCGCCATGACCGCTGTCCGTTGTGGCTGGGCGGCCCCGGCCACCGTCACGGTCACTCCCACCTGCGCCAAGCCTCCACGCAGCCTCCGAGTGTGACCTGTTTCGGCGGGTATGGCGTAGTCGCGCACTAGGATGTGGCCCAGCCGCCCTCGGCTGGGAATGGGTGGCCACACAGGGCCGCCCCTACAGGATGGGGACCATTCCCACTTTTCGAGGTCACACCCGCCTCCCAATCCGCCTCCCAACCCGCCTCCGCGAAGCGGTTGACATCTGCGGCCAATGAGGTATAATAGACCTGCCAACGACCATGCGCATCGTGCGTACGCGAGAGACCGTCAGCAACGTCTGCGACCGCGCCGCGACCGGCGCGACCACAGATACGTTTGCGTGGCGGGAACCTCATGCGGGTTCCCTGCCGCCGGCCTTGTCCTGATGGTTTGACGCGCGACGCGAGACGGGAAAAGGACCAGCGGCAGGGGAGGCGAAAGCCTCCCCTGTAAGTTCCGGCAGGGTAGCTCAGCGGTAGAGCAGGTGAATCATAATCACTTGGTCGGGGGTTCGAATCCCTCCCCTGCTACCAGGGAGGACCGGGTTGGGGGCGTTGGTCTAGCCAGGTTAGGACGCCGGCCTTTCAAGCCGGAGATCACGGGTTCGAATCCCGTACGCCCTACCAATGAGCAGAGGAGGGAGCGGTAGCTCAGTTGGTAGAGCACCGGACTGAAAATCCGGGTGTCGCCAGTTCGATTCTGGCCCGCTCCACCATCACCCAGGGGTGTAGCTCAGTCTGGTAGAGCGGCGGTCTCCAAAACCGTAGGCCGCGGGTTCAAATCCTGCCACCCCTGCCAGGGACCTTGACAACCGGGTTCGCGGATATGCTTCGGCAGCCGCAGCGGCACGGGACGTAGCTCAGTTTGGCAGAGCGCCTGGATGGGGGCCAGGAGGCCGCCGGTTCGAGTCCGGCCGTCCCGACCAGTGGGGGAGTAGCTCAGCTGGGAGAGCACTTGCATGGCATGCAAGGGGTCGTGGGTTCGAATCCCATCTCCTCCACCACCCTTCGCCCTTGCCGCTTCGTTGAAGCGCCAAGGAGCTACGGGTGGTCAGCGGCCAGCGAACATCGCTTCGCCCTATCAACTGCTCCACTGTTCTCAGGTTCCCATCTCTCGCTTCGCGTGGGGGTGTAGCTCAGTTGGGAGAGCGCGACAATCGCAATGTTGAGGCCGGGGGTTCGAGTCCCCCCACCTCCACCACCCTTCGCCCTTGCCGCTTCGTTGAAGCGCCAAGGAGCTACGG